>JASEHP010000009.1 GCA_030018605.1 Thermodesulfovibrionales bacterium | reverse complement strand
GGTGCGGCCCAATTTGCCCCTTTATCAAATTTACACAAAATAGTTGACAGTACCTATTCTATGGACACAGAAAGCTGGCAACATATAATTCCAAGGGAAAGGAGGTCGTCACTTCTGACAAGAAAGCGGCCTAATATCAAATAGCTACAGACCGGACAGTTTATTTGCTCTATAACCGGACAATTCTATTTGTTGACAACACTGCTTCTTCCCTTGATACTCTGCGCGGAGGCGGAGGAATTTTTGAGGGATAACCAACAGGAACTATTACAACAGGCTTTAAGTTCATTGGGAGATTGAGAATCCTTGCAACCTCTTCTTCTCGGAATGCGCCAACCCAGCATGTGCCAAGTTCATTATCAAAGGCAACAAGCATCATAGCCATAACACTGCAAGCCACATCCTGAATAGAATAAAGAGAAGTTCCCCTCCCCCCATATTTGCCTGATATACGGCTGTCAGTGCAGCCAACTATAACCAGCGGAGCCTCTGCAATAAACCCCTGATTCAAAGCAGCCTCCGCTACTTTCCCTTTTACTGCCTCATCCCTGATAAAGTAGAATTTTCTCGATTGAAGATTTCCGGCGCTCGGCGCCCATACTAACGATTCCGTCAATTTATCAATTAACCCTTCCGGTATTTCTTTCTTCTGAAAATTGCGGATGCTTCGTCTTTTCTTAACTGCCTCCAGAATATCCATGCGTCACCTCCCCGCAAAATAAGCGAACCATTATTGCCGAATACCTTTGAGCGGCATCAGAGAATTTTGGGTAACAAATCTCGGCGAAGTGGAAGATAAGCAATTTCAACTGTTTGAGTTCCGAAAGCCTTCGGAACGAGTTTTGAAATTGCCTGTAACGAGCCATAGATTTGTCAAAAAGTCTCTGCAAAAAGCGAAAAGGTGTTCGGCGATAGTTTCACCTGCCCCACCTTAAAGTTTCAGCAGCGCAAGCCCTGACACAGGATCAAGCTCCCTGACGGCATTCACCCCTTCTATCTCCACAATAACCGCCTCAAGCACAAGAAATGTCTCAGACTTTTCCCTCAGGCATCCCACTTTGACATTGTCCCTTTTCCCGAATGCGCCGTGAAGATGCACCCTGGGCTCATCGCCTTGATAAAATATCGTGCCCACGCCTACAATCTCATGGCTTTCTCCAAGCTCCCTCCACATTGGAACAGGAGGCATGACATCTTTCTCCGGGCCTACAACGATACTCCCTTCGCGCATCCCTCCAACAAGATAAACAGCAGCCGCCTTTATGTTCTCTTCTTTTGCTATGCCTGCGAGGTTGGAAAGCACATCCTCTTTGTCTTCAAACCGCGCAACCACAACCCGTCCTGCCCTGCCGACCTGATACTTCATAAAACCTGTCTCCTTCTATCACTTATTCTAAGAGTTATTATATCATGCTGTCAGAAGCCAAATTATGTTAAAATATCAAATCCCATAAATCAAGAAAGGTTTCACAAAATGTTCAACATGGAAGTTGTTGAGCCTGTAAGGCTTGACCTCAACACAGGATTTAAGTTCAGGTGCCACAAAGACATAAAATGTTTCACGAGGTGCTGCAGCAACATTGACATAATGCTCACGCCTTATGATGTTCTGCGCCTGAAGAACAGGCTCAAAATGTCGTCAGAGGAGTTTCTTGAAAAATATACATTCTCAAAGATTGATGAGAAGTCATCGCATCCTTATGTCTATCTCAAGATGAACAAGGATGAAAAGCGAAGCTGTCCCTTTGTGAGTTTTCCTGAAGGATGCGCTATATACACGGACAGGCCTGTAAGCTGCAGATACTATCCGATTGGCCAGGCAACCCTCAAAAAGCAAAAAGACAATGAAATCGTGCATGAGGAGTTTTATTTCTTTGTGCGGGAGCCTCACTGTCTCGGTTACGAAGAAGACACGGAATGGACTGTTGAATCATGGAGGGCTGAACAGGAGGCAAGCCTTTACGATGAGATGAACAGGGAATGGAAAAGCATTCTTATGAGAAGAGATATCCCCGGGAAAGCACAGCTTGACCCCCAAAAACAGACACAGTTTTATATGGCAAGTTACGACCTCGACAAATTCAGGCGGTTCGTCTTTGACAGCAAGTTCCTTGATGTTTTTAACATAGATGAAGAAGAAATCAAAAAACTGAAAGACAACGAAATCAGCCTTATGAATTTCGGGTTCAGATATCTGAAATACGTTCTGATGATGGAAGAGAGCCTTAAGGTAAAGCCTGAGGTATTAGAGGCAAAAAAAGCGAAGAAATAATCTGCCTTGCAGCATCAATAAATTTTATCTTAAAAGCTAAAACTACTTTTTCTCTTCCTTCTTCTCTTCTGTTTTCTTTTCTGCCTTTGTCTTCTTTTCCTCTGTAGGCTTCTTGATGCTCTCGTAGTCTATAAATTCAAGGACAGCCATCGGCGCACCGTCATTAACCCTGTTCCTTGTCTGCACTATTCTCAGATAACCGCCGTTTCTGCCGCTGAACCTCGGCGCAATCTCGCTGAACAGCTTTGATACAACAGCCCTGTTCGGAACATATGAAAGTACAAGGCGTTTTGAATGGAGGTCACCCTTTATCCCCATTGTGACAATCCTCTCTGCAATGCATTTTGCAGCCTTTGCCTTTGCAAGTGTTGTCTCTATCCTCTGATACTCTAATAACGAGGAGACTATCCCCTTCAGAAGCGCCTTCCTCTGGTTTGCCGTTCTTCCGAATAACCTTCCGCTGGATTTATGACGCATCTTGTCCTATACTCCTGACTTGTGAAGTTGCCATCTTGCTCAGCATATCCCTGTCAACTTTCATGCCGAAATTAAGCCCCATGCTCTGAAGCATTTCCTTTATCTCTTTTAGAGACTTCCTGCCGAAATTTTTTGTCTTCAGCATCTCTGTCTCCGTTCTTTCAACAAGGTCTGCAATAATGTTGATGTCCGCATTTCTCATGCAGTTATATGCTCTTATGGAAAGCTCCATCTCATTAACGCTCTTCAGGAGATTAGGATTAAACGCCGGCGCATCTCCTGAAGCGGCTGCGCTGCTGCTCATTTCAAACTCTATGTTTTCCTCGTCTTGTTCAAGCATGAAAATACGCATATGGCCTATAACTATAGCCGCAGCCTGAGAGACTGCTTTTTTAGGCGTTACACTTCCGTCCGTCCATATTTCCATCACAAGCCTGTCGTAGTCTGTTGCCCTTCCAACTCTTGCCTTCTCAACCCGGAAATTCACTTTCCTGACCGGGCTGAAAACAGAGTCCACCGCAATCATGCCAACAGGAAGCTCTTCTTCTTTGTGAATTTCACCTGATACGTATCCTCTGCCTTTCTTGATGTACATCTCAGCCTCAAAGGAAGCCCCTTTGTCAAGGGTGGCTATAAACTGTTCAGGATTAAGGATCTCAACACTTGAATCAACCTGAATATCATTGCCTTTAACTTCACCTGGGCCTTTAACTTTGATTGTGGCAATCCGCTTTCCATCAGCATGCATCTTGACCCTGAGCTTTTTTATGTTCAGGATAATGTCCACCACATCTTCTTTAACGCCGGTAATGGCTGAAAGCTCATGGACAGCGCCGGTTATTTTTACTGCTGTTACTGCCGCGCCTTCAAGGGATGACAGTAAAACTCTCCGTATGGAATTCCCGAGTGTTGTCCCGAACCCGCGTTCTAACGGCTCCGCTACGAGCTTGCCGTAGGTGCTCGTTAATGTCTCTTCTTCAAACTCACTGTTTTCAGGTAACTGAAAGCCTTTTTTCTTTAAATCCATCTAAGGCCTCCCACGCCTCTTTTATTTTTTAAAAAACTACTTTGAATAAAGTTCAACTATCAACTGTTCCTGAACAGGCAACTGCATCTCTTCCCTGGAGGGGATATGCAGCACTTTCCCTTTGAAGCTTGCGCTGTCAACCTCAACCCATGCAGGAATTCCTCTATTCTCAAGCCTTGACATGTTATCAGCCAGTGTCGGAATCTTTCTGCTTTTCTCCCTAAGCTCAATAACGTCTCCCGCCTTAACAAGATAAGAAGGGATGCTTACTATTCTCCCATTCACAGTAAAATGTCCGTGCGTTATAAACTGTCTTGCCTCTCTTCTGTTTATCGCAAATCCCATTCTGAATACTGCATTATCCATGCGGCGTTCAAGAAGCTGTAAGAGTAATTCTCCTGTAGCGCCCTTCCTTCTTTCTGCCTCATGAAAATATATTCTGAACTGCTTCTCAAAAAGTCCATAACTTTTTCTTGTCTTCTGTTTTTCCCTGAGTTGGATACCATAATCCGAGATTTTTGTGCGTCTTTGTCCATGCTGGCCGGGCGGATACTTCCTCCTCTCTACTGAACATTTCTCAGTGAAACACCTGTCTCCTTTGAGAAACAGTTTGTCCCCTTCTCTACGGCACACTCTGCATAAAGGCCCTGTATATCTTGCCACTTTTAAACTCTCCTTCTCTTTGGAGGCTTACATCCATTATGAGGAACAGGAGTAACGTCCTTTATAAGGTTAACCTCAAGTCCGGCTATCTGCAATGCTCTGACAGCTGATTCTCTTCCGGCGCCTGGCCCTTTAACAAAAACGTCCAACTGTTTCATTCCTGCATCAATTGCCTTTTTAGCCGCTGATTCTCCTGCCATCTGTGCAGCATAAGGCGTTCCTTTTCTCGAACCCTTGAACCCAAGACTCCCGGCGCTTGCCCATGCAACAACATTCCCGATAGGGTCTGTTATGGATACTATTGCATTATTAAATGTTGCCTGAATATGCGCAACTCCGACATTTACATGTTTCCTGTCTTTCCTTGCGCCCTTTTTCCGCTGAGCCATCAGCTATGCCTCCTTCTTTTTGCCCATGATGGTTTTCCTTGGCCCTCTGCGGGTACGGGCATTTGTCTTTGTTCTCTGTCCCCTCACAGGAAGCCCTGTCTTATGTCTTATGCCCCTGTAACAGCCGATTTCCATGAGCCTTTTAACCCCCATTGTGGTCTCACGTCTGAGATCGCCTTCGACTTTATACTCCCTGTCAATGGCAGATCTTATTTTTACAATGTCTTCGTCTGTGATATCTTTTACCCTTATATTGGGATTAACTTTTGTCTCAGCCAGTATTTTCTTTGACAAAGACCTGCCTATCCCTAATATCCTTGTTAATCCTATCTCAATCCGTTCATTCTTTGGTAAATCCACACCAGCGATTCTCGCCATGAAAAGCTCCTTAACTTTGAACTTTGAACTTTGAACTTTGAATTGTTTTCATTATCCCTGCCTCTGCTTGTGGCGGGGATTTTCGCATATTATTCTTCTAACACCCTTCCTTTTTATTGCCTTACATTTAGCGCATATTGGTTTTACAGATGAACGAACTTTCATAATTTCACCTTCGTTAAATTAAAAATTCCGGATTTCCATGTTTTTGAATTTTTAATTTTAAACTTTTCATTCTTATTTAAACCTATAAGTTATCCTGCCCTTTGTAAGGTCATAAGGCGAGAGCTCCACTGTAACCTTATCACCCGGCAGTATCTTTATAAAATGCATCCTCATCTTGCCGGAAATATAAGCGAGGATTATCTGCCCGTTCTCAAGTTTTACCCTAAACATCGCATTGGGCAGCGTTTCAACAATCGTTCCCTCTACCTCTATATTTTCCTCTTTAGGCATTTAGCTGAAAAGTATAACATCTATATTATATTTTCGTCAAGATTCTTGCGTCTCCGTCAGTAATGGCAATCGTATGCTCAAAGTGAGCGGAGAGTCCACCGTCAATGGTAACCACCGTCCATCCATCGTCAAGTATGCTGACCTCATGACCGCCCGTATTAACCATAGGCTCAATGGCAAGGGTCATGCCTTCCTTTAGTCTCGGTCCCTGCCCTGCGATGCCAAAATTCGGGATCTGAGGCTCTTCATGAAGCGACATCCCAATCCCATGGCCGACAAATGCCTTCACTACGGAAAAACCGTTTGCCTCAACATAATTCTCAATGGCAGATGATATATCCGAAACCCTGTTGCGGGGCGTTGCTTTATCTATCCCCTTATAAAGGGCTTCCTCTGTTACCTTCAAAAGTTTTTTTGCAAGCAGGCTTACCTCGCCAACAGGCATTGTAACTGCCCCGTCTCCATAAAAACCATCCCGATAGACTCCAAGGTCTATGCTTAACACATCCCCTCCATTAAGCCTCACACGAGAGGGGATCCCGTGAACAACCTGATTATTCACAGACGTACAAATACTGGCAGGGTATCCCCTGTATCCTTTAAATGCGGGCGTCCCGCCCTTTGAAATTATTTTTTCTTCCGCAAACATTTCTATCTCTTTTGTTGTAATGCCGGGCTTCACAAATGCCTTCAGATCTTCCATTACCTCGGCAACTATTTTACAGGCATGAGCCATCTTCTCAATCTCCTCATGAGTCTTTATGACAATCATTCATTTTGAATTTTGAAAACTATCCTCTCCTGCCCTTTATCCTGCCCTTCTTTAAAAACCCTTCGTATGAGCGGGTAACCAGATGCGACTCAATCTGTGACACGGTGTCAAGGGCAACTCCGACAACAATCAGGAGTGAAGTGCCTCCAAAGTAAAAAGGAACATTGAATCTGCTTATAAGAATCTCCGGAATAATGCATACAACAGCAAGATATACTGCGCCGACAAATGTTAATCTCGACATAACCCTGTAAATGTATTCCGATGTCTTCTGTCCCGGCCTTATGCCAGGAATGTATCCCCCATATTTTTTAAGATTGTCCGCTATATCCACAGGGTTAAACACAATTGCAGTGTAAAAATAAGCAAAAAAGAATATCATGCTAACGTAGAGCATTGTATAAAAAATAGTGCCGGGAGAAAGTTGCTTTGCTATGCCCTGAACCCACGGGATTGCTATAAAACCTGCGATGGTCGCAGGGAACATTATTATGGAAGATGCAAATATGGGCGGAATAACGCCTGATGTGTTTACCTTCAAAGGCAGATGAGTGCTCTGGCCGCCGTATATCTTGCGTCCGACAAGCCGCTTTGCATACTGAACAGGTATCTTTCTCTGCCCTCTCTCAATAAATATAATCACGCCGATAACTGCAACCATCATCGCCAGTAAAAATATTACAAAGAAGATTGAAAGCCCTCCAGCTTTTAACAGTTGAAAGGTGCTGATTACCGCATTCGGAAGTTGCGCGACTATGCCTGCGAAAATTACAAGAGATATGCCGTTGCCTATTCCTCTTTCTGTAATCTGTTCTCCAAGCCACATTATGAATGCTGTCCCTGACGTAAGTGTTATCATAGTAAGCAGCCTGAATGACCATCCAGGACTCTGTATAAAAGCGCCTCCTGCCATGCTCTCAAGACCGACGGATATTCCCAAAGACTGTATTGCTGCAATAACTACTGTTGCGTATCTCGTATATCTTGTTATCTTCTTTCTTCCGGCCTCTCCCTCTTTGGCAAGCTTACCGATTGCAGGTATAACAACTGTCAGGAGCTGAAAAATAATTGAGGCGCTTATATAAGGCATAATCCCAAGGGCAAATATGGTAACCCTTGAAAGCGCTCCGCCTGAAAACATATCAAAAAACCCCATAAGAGCGCCGGCGCCGCTTTCAGCAAGGAATTTGCTTAGCTCCTCGCCGTTTATTCCTGGGGTCGGGATATGGCCTCCTATCCTGTATACAATAAGGAGTGCGAGCGTAAAGAGAACCCTGTTTTTTAACTCGGGGACTCTAAATATATTCTGAAAATTTGAAAGGACTCCCATAATGTAAAATTAAAAGTTTGAGATTAAAAGTTTAAAGTTAATGCGACTGGCAAATAGGTGAATGGGTGAATGGGTGAATGGGTTTTTGCGATTCACCGATTCACCTGATAGCGATTCACCGTAATATTTTTTGATTTTTGATTTTTGCATTTTGGTTTTTTAGATTGTTTCTGCCTTGCCGCCTGCGGCGGCAATCTTGGCTGTAGCCGCAGCGCTGAATATTTTCGCCTTTATTGTAACCGGTCTTTTTATCTCGCCATCACCGAGTATCTTGATCCCGTCTTTAATCTTCTTAACCAGCCCTCTTTCAACAAGGAGTTCCGGAGTTATAACATCACTGTCTTCCATCCGTGCAAGTTCTTTCAGGTTTACTACCGCGTATTCCTTTGCAAAATAATTTTTAAAACCCCTCTTAGGAAGTCTCCTCTGCAGCGGCATCTGTCCGCCTTCAAAACCCGCTCCCTTCCCGCCGCCGGAGCGCGCCTTTTGCCCTTTATGCCCCTTGCAGGACGTCTTGCCATGGCCCGAGCCTATTCCACGGCCTACCCTCTTATTTCTTTTTCTGCAGCCGTCTGCGGGCTTTAAATCCTCTATCCTCATTTAATTCCTCCGCTATTTGTTTCCTGCGCTTCTTCCTCTGTCCTTCCCCTCAGTCTGCGAACCGCATCAGGGTCTTTAAGTTTTAACAGCCCGTCAATGGTAGCCTCTGCAGTATTGTAAGGATTATGACTGCCGATTGCTTTGGCAACGATATCCTGTATACCGGCAACATCAAGCACTGCCCTTACAGCGCCGCCTGCGATAAGTCCTGTGCCTTTGACTGCAGGATTCATAACAATATATCCGGAACCGAACCTGCCTGTTATCCTGTGGGAAATTGTTCCATCTTTCAAGGGGAATTTAACCAATGATTTCTTTGCCTGCTCAACAGCCTTCCTTATTGCCTCGGGGACTTCTTTTGCCTTGCCCTTGCCTATGCCTACTATGCCGTCTCCGTTTCCAACAGCAACCAGCGCAGCAAAAGAAAATCTTCTTCCGCCCTTCACAACCTTTGCAACTCTGTTTATAAATACAACCTTATCTTTTAGAGTCAGCCCGTCAGGATCAATTCTTTTCACCATACCCCCTATCATTAAATTCAAAATTAATCTTAACGGTGAATTGGTGAATAGGTGAATGGGTAAATGGATTCTTTCGATTCACCGATTCACCAGATTGCGATTCACCGTAATAATTTTTGCATTTTGCATTTTAGAACTCCAGTCCGTTTTCTCTGGCAGCGTCTGCCAATGCCTTAACCCTGCCATGATAAAGATAGCCGCCCCTGTCAAAAACGACCCTCTTTATCCCCTCCTTTAATGCCTTCTTGGCTATAAGCTCGCCAACTTGCTTTGCTGCCCCAATGTTTCCTTTGCCGGACTTCTTATCTTTACTTTTCATCTCTTTATCAAGGCTTGATGCGGCAGTAATGGTGCTGCCTTTAAAATCATCTATAACCTGGGCATACATGTGTGACAGGCTCCTGTGAACTGACAGTCTTGGCCTCTCAGTTGTGCCCACAACTTTTTTCCTTATTCTTTCGTGTCTTCTTGTTCTTGCGTCCTTTATTTCTGCTGCCAACGTATCCTCCAAAATCAGGTTTTAGGTTTCAGCCCCTGTCACTGGCACCTGACACCTGACATCTATTTTTTCCCTGCCTTGCCTACCTTAAGCTTCAATCTCTGACCCGCGTATCTTACCCCTTTGCCTTTATAAATATCAGGAGACCTCAGCGCTCTTAAATCTGCTGCTATCTGTCCCATCTGCTGTTTGTCAATGCCTGTTAATGTAATCTGCGTCTGTTTCTGGTCTACAGCAGCCTTAATGCCGGACGGCAGAATAAATTCTACCGGATGAGAATATCCCAGAGCAAGCAGAAGTTTATTGCCCTGAGCCTGAGCCCTGTAACCTGTACCAGTAATTTCAAGCACTCTCTGGTAACCTGACGAAACTCCTGATATCATGTTTGATACAAGACTCCTTGTAAGTCCATGCAGTGCCCGGATATCCTTAGTTTCTCCCGTTCTTTCAACCACTACCTTCCCTTCATCTACTACAATCCGCACTCCAGCCGGAAACCCGGATGAAAGCTCGCCTTTCGGTCCTTTGACATTGACAGTTGTATCTTCAATTTTTACATCTACACCTTTTGGTATATCTATCGGTTTTTTCCCTATCCGCGACATTTGCTCTCCTTAGTCTCAAAGTTTCAAAGTGTCACAGGGTCAAAGCTTTGATACTCTGATACTTTGACGCTCTGATACTTTTTATTACCACACATAACAAAGAATCTCACCGCCGACACCTTCGCGGCGGCAGGTACTGTCACTAGCAACGCCCTTGTGCGTTGTCATTACAGCTATGCCTATGCCTCCCATTACCATCGGGATCTTTTTGCTGTTTACATAAACCCTGCGCCCGGGCTTACTTATTCTTTTCAACCCGGATACAACATTGTTCCCATCAACATATTTAAGCGTAATTCTCAAAATACCCTGCTTATCATCTTTTAAGATTTTATATGCCTTTATGAAACCCTCTTCCTTCAGGATTTTCACTATTTCAAGCTTAAGTTTAGAGGCAGGAATATCAACTTTTTCCGCACGAATAGTAATCGCATTTCTAATGCGTGTGAGCATATCTGCTATAGGATCAGTCATCATTTGTCACCTCTTCACCAGCTTGATTTTGTTACGCCAGGCAACTGCCCTTTGAGGGCAAGGTTCCTGAAACATATCCTGCATATTCCAAAATCTCTCAGAAACGCCCTCGGCCTTCCGCAGATTCTGCACCTGTTGTACGCCCTTACCTTAAACTTAGGCGCCTTCTTCACCTTTTCCATCATACAAGTCTTAGCCATCAATTACTCCTTCTTCTCGCCTTCACTTTTTACCTTTTCTTTTCTGAACGGCATTCCCATATGAGTCAGCAATGCCTTGCTTTCCTTATTTGTTTTAGCAGTTGTGCATATTGTGATATCAAGCCCGTGCACAGATTCAACCTTATCGTATTGTATCTCAGGAAAGATAAACTGCTCTTTTATTCCAACTGAGTAGTTGCCCTTTCCGTCAAAAGATTTTGCCGAGACACCTTTAAAGTCTCTAACCCTCGGCAGCGCAAGGTTTATAAATCTGTCAAGGAATTCATACATGATATTGCCCCTTAATGTAACTTTACATCCTATAGGCATCCCTTGCCTGAGTTTAAAAGTCGCAATTGACTTCTTGGCTTTAGTGATAACTGCCTTTTGCCCTGTAATTATGCCGAGTTCTTTCTGTGCTGCCTCAAGTAATTTAATGTTCTGGATTGCCTCGCCAAGTCCCACGTTAAGAACCACTTTCTCAACTTTTGGGACCTGCATAACATTCTTGTACGCAAACTCCTTCTTTAGAGATGGAACAATCTCTTTTGAATATTTCGCCTTTAACCTTGGAATTTTTACTGGTCTATCGCTTCTTTGCATTTCTTACACACCCGTGATTTTTTTCCATCTCCAAAAACCGTATTTGCAATCCTCGCAGGTTTACTGCACCTGGGGCAGATAAGCATAACATTTGATCTCTGGAGCGGAGACTCTTTCTCTATAATCCCGCCCTGCGCATACTTCTTATTCGGCTTCATATGCTTTTTTATAATATTTATCCTCTCTATCAGCAGTTCATCTTTCGAAGGCATGACTGAAAGCACGCGTCCTTTCTTGCCTTTTTCCTTGCCGGTTACAACTAAAACCGTATCGTTTTTCCTAATATTGAATCCCATTATTTACAGCACCTCCGGCGCCAGCGATATTATCTTCATAAACTCTTTCCATCTAAGCTCTCTTGCAACAGGCCCGAATATCCTTGTGCCTACAGGCTCTCCCTGCGGATTTATCAGCACTACCGCGTTCTGGTCAAACCTTATATAGGAACCGTCAGTTCTCCTCTGCTCCTTTTTTGTCCTTACCACAACCGCCTTTGCCTTTGCGCCTTTCTTGACATTGGATTCAGGGATAGCCTCTTGAACACTAACAACTATTACATCTCCAAGCCGCGCATACCTCCTGCGCATGCCGCCAAGCACTTTGATACACCGGACTCTTTTGGCGCCTGAATTGTCCGCTACTTCCAGTATGCTCCTGTCCTGAATCATTCCCTATTGCTCCTTATGCCTTTTCAAGTATGCTTAAAACGGCCCACCTTTTATCTTTGCTGAGCGGCCGTGTCTCAGTTATAGAAACTATATCCCCCACCTTGCACTTGTTTTCTTCGTCATGGGCTTTAAACCTGGTTATCTTCTTAACCACCTTTTTATATTCAGGGTGCTGAACATGCCTTGTAACAGCAACCACAACGGTTTTGTCCATCTTATCGCTAACAACCTTGCCTTTATAAGTTTTTTCTGCCATCCAAACCTCTTTTTTAACTTTTGACTTTTTTCGCCTCAGGCGAACCAGCCTGGTGCGGGGACTTCTCAGTTGTTATTGTCAGTATCTTAGCTATATCTTTTCTAAGCGCATTTATACGCTTAGGATTTTCCACCTCACCTGTAGCAAGCCTGAACTTCAGGTTAAAAAGCTCCTTTCTGGTGTCCTGCTCTTTCTGTTTCAGATCTTCTACTGTTAACGCCCTTAATTCTGAGGGTTTCATGCTACTGTGTCCTCCCTCTTTACGAACCTTGTAGCAATTGGAAGCTTATAAGATGCAAGACTAAGCGCTTCCTTCGCAAGCTCCTCTGTAACCCCGGCAACTTCATACAGAACTCTGCCCGGCTTAACAACAGCAACCCAGCATTCCAGATTGCCTTTACCCTTACCCATTCTTGTTTCTGCGGGTTTTTTAGTTATAGGTTTATCAGGGAATACTCTTATCCACAGCTTACAGCCCCTCTTGGCATGTCTTGTTATCGCGACCCTTGCTGCCTCAATCTGCCTGCTTGAGACCCAACCCGGCTCCATGGCCTTAAGCCCGAATTCTCCGAAAGAAACTTTGGAGCCTGTATATGCCTTGCCGCGCATGTTGCCCTTTTGCATCTTCCTGAACTTGACTTTCTTCGGCATCAGCATAATTCGCTCCGCAAAAACTCAAAATTTAAAATTAAAAGTTTAAAATTATGGGGTTCATTAATTTTTATTTTTGCATTTTGCATTTTTAACTTGTCTCCTTGTGCGCTTCCGGGAGCACCTCGCCGTTATATATCCAGACCTTAACGCCTATTTTCCCGTATGTTGTCTTTGCCTCTGAGAAACCATAGTCTATGTCTGCCCTGAAGGTGTGAAGGGGGACCCTGCCTTCCCTGTACCACTCGCTTCTTGCAATTTCAGTGCCTGCGAGACGGCCGTTACATGCAACCTTAACCCCCAGAGCCCCGAATCTCTGCGCCGAGATAACTGCCTTCTTCATCGCCCTCCTGAAGGCAATTCTTTTTTCAAGCTGAAGCGCTATATTCTCGGCAACAAGCTGTGCGTCAACCTCGGGCTTCCTTATTTCCTTTATATCTATCGCAACCTGCTTCCCTGTCATCGCCTCAAGATCCTTCCTGAGCTTCTCAACCTCAGCGCCTTTTTTCCCTATAATAATTCCGGGCCTGGCTGTGTGAATAACTACCCTGGCCTTCTGTCCGGCCCTTTCAATTTCAACGCGTGAAACGCCTGCGTGGAACAACTTGTCTTTGATCACTTTTCTTGTGGCGATATCTTCATTTAACTGATCAGCATATCCCCGCTTAATGTACCACCGCGAATCCCACGTCCTTGTTATCCCAAGCCTGACTCCTATCGGATGCGTCTTCTGGCCCAAAATTACCTCCTCAACAAGTTAAAAGTAAGAATTAAGAAGTAAGAAGTTATAATTTTATTCTTCACTTCTCACTTCCTATTTCTCACTTAATATTACTGTTATATGGCTCATCTTTTTCCTGATAATATTCGCCCTTCCCATTGCCCTTTGCTCAACTCTCTTCAAGGAAGGCCCCTGATTTACAAATGCCTTAACACTCATATCCTCAGGATTAACTGCCTTCTTCTGCTCCGCATTTGCCATGGCAGACTTTAATATCTTCTCCACTATATCCGCGCCTCTGTAAGGCATAAACCGCAGGGCAATAAGCGCATCCCCTGCCTTTTTCCCCTTGATAAGGTCAACAACCCTGCGAACTTTTCTCGGGGTTATTCTCGCAAACTTTAATATTGCCTTCGCTTCCATATTAATCTTTTTTTCTCCCTAATGCCTTAGCGGGCGCTGCCTTTTCAGACTTTGAATGCCCTTTGAAAGTGCGCGTTGGCGAAAACTCGCCAAGCTTATGCCCCACCATATTTTCAGTCACATAAACAGGTATAAATTTCCTGCCGTTATGAACAGCAAATGTATATCCTATGAAGTCAGGCACTACTGTAGAACGCCTTGACCATGTTTTTATAATCTTCTTATCTCCGCTTTCAATCATAGTTCTGATTTTTTTCATCAGCTTTTCATCAACAAATGGTCCTTTTTTCAATGAACGCGGCAATTTATTTCCTCCTCTTCACAATAAACTTGTCTGTTTTCTTGTTGTGCCTTGTCTTTATGCCTTCGGGCTTGCCCCAGGGCGAGCACGGAGGACGGCCGCCCGAACTTCTTCCTTCTCCACCGCCCAGCGGATGGTCTACGGGATTCATTGCAACACCCCTTACATGAGGCCTTTTCCCAAACCATCTTATCCTGCCTGCCTTGCCGTAGGAGATGTTCTCATGCTCAACATTGCTGACCTGTCCAATAGTCGCCATGCATTCTGAAGGAATAAGCCTGACTTCGCCTGAAGAAAGCCTTACCTGCGCGTATTTTTCATCCTTTGCCACAAGCTGAACAGATGCTCCTGCGCTGCGCGCGAGCCTTGCTCCCTGTCCTGCCCTGATCTCAACATTATGCATGAACGAACCCAGCGGTATATCACTTAAGGGCAGCGCATTGCCTGCCTTAATCTCAGAGCCCTTGCCCGAAACCACCTCGTCTCCTACCTGAAGTGAAACAGGGGCAATGATATATCTCCTGTCGCCATCTCTGTATTTAAGCAGAGCAATCCTTGCCGACCTGTTTGGATCATACTCTATAGTTTCGACAATTGCAGGAACGCCTGCCTTGTCCCTCTTGAAATCTATCAGCCTGTATGCCCTTTTATTTCCTCCACCCCGCTGCCATACAGTCACACGGCCCGTGTTATTTCTGCCGCCTGTCTTTCTTAAAGACCTGACCAGCGGTTCATACGGCCTGTCCACAGTTAGTTCGCTGAAATCAGAAACAGTCTGAAATCTTCTGCCGGGTGAAATCGGATTATATTTTTTTATTCCCATTATGAACCCTCAATAAAATCAAGTTTTTCACCCTTTTTAAGGGTAACTATTGCCTTTTTCCTGTCAGATCTTCTGCCAATTGATTTCCCGTGCCGCTTCCATTTCCCCTCAGCGTTTATGGTGGCAACCTTCTCTACCTTAACCTTAAAAATTTCCTCTACAGCCTTCCTTACCTCAAGTTTGTTTGAATCCTTTGCAACCTCAACAAGTATCTTATTTTGCGACTCCTTAAGATTGCTGCCCTTTTCAGTGAAAAGCGGTTTTTTAATAATAGAATAAAGACTTCTCATGCTGCCTCTGCCCCCTTGATGCCTGCAACCGCTCCTTTTGTAATAAGCAGCCTGCTATGAGCAATTACAGTATAAGCGTTCAGGTCTGAAGCGCACGCCACATGAACGCCAGCAATATTTCTTGCTGAAAGCTTTATATTGTTATTATTTTCAGGTATCACTATAAGCAGGCTTTGCCCTTCAAATCCAAGGGTTTTTATTATAGCCGCCATATCTTTTGTTGAAGGCTTGTTAATTGAAAGGTCATCTATCAATGTAATTTCTCCATCTGCAAGTTTTGCAGATAGTGCATTTTTTAATGCCAGATTTTTAGCCTTGCGCGGAATACTGTAAGAGTAATCTCTTGGCTGTGGCCCGAATGCTGTTCCGCCTTTCCTCCACAGAGGAGACCTGCTGCTCCCTGCACGCGCCCTACCTGTATGTTTCTGCTTCCATGGTTTTTTGCCCCCTCCGCTCACCAACCCCTTGGTCTTTGTAGCGTGAGTCCCCTGCCTCTGATTGGCAAGAAAGTTTATAACGGAATCATGCATAACAGCGCTGTTTGCTTTGAGCCCGAAAATCTCTTCGGGGAGATTAATCTTGCCTGCTTTTTTATTATTTATGTCTTTTATCTCAATCTCAGGCATATCAGCTTTCCTTCCTTATCATGACATATGTGCCGGAGGCTCCTGGAACTGCGCCTCTGATCATCAGAATATTCTGGTCAGGTTTGATGTCCACTACTGTAAGATTTTTTGCTGTAACACGTTCGGATCCCATATGTCCGGGCATCCTCTGATTTTTCCATACTCTTGAAGGATACGAACTTGCTCCAATGGACCCCGGCGCACGGTAGAACATAGAACCGTGTGAAGCAGGCCCGCCTGCAAATTTATGCCTCTTAATAACTCCCTGAAACCCCTTGCCCTTAGAAACGCCTGTTACAGAAACATTGTCTCCCTTGTTAAACTTTTCAACAGTGACAAGGTCTCCGACCTTAAGGTCTCCCATAGCAAATTCTTTAAGGAGCCTGTACGGCTTGACCCCTGCTTTTTTGAATACTCCGCTTAACGCCTTATTGACCTTTTTATCTTTTTTTATTTCATTAAATCCGACCTTAACTGCTTCGTATCCGTCTTTTTCAAGGGTCTTAACCTGGACAACACAGCATGGCCCTGCCTCGATTACTGTGACAGGAACAATCTTCCCGCCTTCAGCAAATATCTGTGTCATGCCTAATTTTTTACCTAAAATACCTATCACAGCTTTATCTCCACATCAACTCCTGCAGCCAGTTCCAGCTTCATCAATGCATCGACTGTCTGCGGTGTCGGATCATATATGTCTATAAGTCTTTTATGTGTTCTTATTTCAAACTGTTCCCTTGATTTTTTGTCTACATGAGGCGACCTTAAAACAGTAAACTTGCTTATCCGTGTAGGAAGAGGGATTGGCCCCGATATCCTTGCGCCTGTCCTTTGAGCTGTGTCAACTATCTCTTTGACAGACCTGTCAAGTAATCTGTGGTCATACGCTTTTAGTTTTATTCTTATTTTCTGGTTCATATTTAGCTCAGTAGTGCAGCAGCGCAGCAGTGCAGTAGTTCTCTACCGCTGTTCTGTTGGTCTATTGTTCTTCTGCTCTGGTTCACGCAATCACCTCTGTCACAACTCCTGCTCCCACTGTACGGCCGCCCTCTCTTATGGCAAACCTTAATTCCTTCTCCATTGCTATCGGCGCTATCATCTCTACTGTTATGGTTATGTTGTCACCTGGCATCACCATCTCTACTCCGGCAGGCAGCTCAGCTACTCCGGTTACGTCTGTTGTCCTGAAGTAAAACTGAGGCCTGTATCCTTTGAAAAATGGCGTATGTCTTCCGCCCTCTTCTTTTGTCAGTATGTATACTTCTGCCTTGAATTTGGTGTGCGGGGTTATGCTGCCGGGTTTTGCCAGTACCATTCCGCGCTCTACTTCGTCTTTGCCTGTGCCCCTTAACAGCACTCCTATGTTGTCTCCTGCTCTTCCTTCATCAAGCAGTTTCCTGAACATCTCTACCCCGGTTGCCACTGTTTTTCTGGTTTCTCTTAAGCCCACTATCTCAAGTTCTTCTCCTACTTTGACTATGCCTCTTTCTACTCTGCCTGTTACTACTGTGCCTCTTCCTGAGATTGAGAATACGTCTTCTATGGGCATTAGGAACGGCTTGTCTATGGGCCGCTCAGGCGTCGGGATGTAGCTGTCTACGGCTGCCATTAGTTCGTGTATGCATTTGTATTCGGCTGCGCCTGAGTCCTTGCTTCCAGATTCCATTGCCTTTAATGCGCTGCCTTTGATTACCGGTATCTTGTCTCCGGGAAACTGGTATTTTGAAAGGAGTTCTCTTACTTCAAGTTCTACAAGGTCAAGAAGTTCCGGGTCATCTACCATGTCTACTTTGTTCATGAATACTACTATGAAGGGCACTCCTACCTGCCTTGCAAGCAGTATGTGCTCTCTTGTCTGTGGCATGGGCCCGTCTGCCGCGCTTACTACCAGTATTGCTCCGTCCATCTGCGCTGCGCCGGTTATCATGTTCTTTACATAGTCTGCGTGCCCGGGACAGTCTACGTGTGCATAGTGGCGGTTGTCTGTCTCGTATTCTACATGCGCTGTGGCTATGGTTATCCCTCTTGCTTTTTCCTCAGGCGCGTTGTCTATTGAGTCGTAGGCCCTGAACTGTGCCTGACCTTTGAATGACAGCACTTTTGTTATTGCTGCCGTCAGTGTTGTCTTGCCATGGTCTACGTGCCCTATTGTCCCTACGTTGCAATGCGGCTTCGTCCTCTCAAATTTTGCTTTAGCCATTATTGCCTCCTGCTTATACTTATAAAAATATTAACCAATTTATTCACCCTTAACCTTTGCTACGATGGCCTCAGCTATGGCCTTGGGCACCTCTTCATAATGGGAAAACTGCATTGTATAGTTTGCCCTTCCCTGCGTCTTTGACCTGAGGTCAGTAGCATAACCGAACATGCCTGACAGCGGTACTTGCGCTTTTATTGCCTGCGCATTACCCCTTTTCTCCATCTGCTGTATCTTCCCTCTCCTTGAGCTAAGGTCTCCTATAACATCACCCATATAATTCTCAGGGGTAACCACTTCTATGCTCATCATTGGTTCGAGCAAAACAGGCTTTGCTTTTTTGGCAGCCTCTTTGAAACCGATCGAACCTGCAATCTTAAATGCCATTTCAGAGGAGTCCACCTCATGATATGAACCGTCATAAAGCGTTACCTTGATATCTACAACAGGATATCCGGCAAGAACCCCTGAATCCATAGCCTCTCTTATGCCTTTTTCAACAGCCGGGATATATTCTCTTGGTATTGTACCGCCTACAATCTTGTTCACAAACTCAAAACCCTTGCCATGAACAGGTTCGAGCTCTAAGTATACATGTCCGTATTGTCCGCGTCCACCGCTCTGCCTTATAAATTTCCCTTCTGCCTTTGACGCTGTCCTGATTGTCTCTCTGTATGCGACTTGCGGCTTGCCGACATTAGCCTCAACCTTAAATTCCCTTAAGAGCCTGTCAACGATTATTTCAAGATGGAGTTCGCCCATTCCGGATATTATTGTCTGTCCTGTCTCCTCATTGTATGAAACCTTAAATGAAGGGTCTTCCTGTGTAAGCTTTCCAAGCGCCTCATAGAGTTTTTCGTGATCAGCCTTTGTCTTCGGTTCAATCGCAACCGATATGACAGGATCAGGAAATTCCATGGATTCAAGTATTACAGGCGATTTTTCATCGCATAAAGTATCGCCGGTGAGCGTATTCTTCAGTCCGACTATTGCGGCTATGTCTCCTGCGGCAACCTCTTTTATTTCCTCACGTTTGTTGGCATGCATTTTTAAAAGCCTTCCAACCCTCTCTTTTGTGTCCTTTGTAGAGTTGTAAATATAAGATCCTGCAGTAAGTACTCCGGAATACGCCCTTACAAATGTAAGCTGTCCTACATACGGGTCAGTCATCACTTTAAAGGCAAGCGCTGAGAATGGTTCATTCACATCTGCCTTTCTTACTACCTCAGAACCGTTACCTAGCTTTGTCCCTGATACCGGAGGAACATCAAGGGGAGAAGGAAGATAATCTACAATACTGTCAAGCAAAAGCTGGACACCTTTGTTCTTAAATGCAGTGCCGCATATCACAGGCGTCAGTTTCATCTGCATGGTGCCCTTCCTTAATGCTGCCTTTATCTCTTGTGCGCTTATCTCTTCGCCGCCAAGGAATTTTTCCATAATATTTTCATCAACATCAGATAATGCCTCAAGCATCTTCTCCCTGTACTGCCTGGCTGTCGGCATCATATCGTCAGGGATGGCGCCCTCCACATATTTTGCGCCGATAGTCTCATCATCAAAAAATACTGCCTTCATTTCCACAAGGTCTATAGGCCCCCTGAATTTTTCTTCAGCGCCTATAGGAATCTGGATAGGCACAGGATTTGCTCCAAGTCTGTCCACCATGCTCTGAACACTCATAAAAAAATCCGCTCCTGCTCTGTCCATCTTATTCATAAATGCTATTCTTGGCACCTTGTATTTATCAGCCTGCCGCCATACAGTTTCTGACTGGGGTTCAACACCTGCCACAGAATCAAAAACAGCCACAGCGCCGTCAAGAACCCTTAAAGACCTTTCAACCTCAATGGTAAAATCGACATGTCCCGGCGTATCTATGATGTTTATCCTGTGGTCTTTCCAGAAACATGTGGTAGCAGCAGAGGTAATTGTTATGCCTCTTTCCTGCTCCTGAACCATCCAGTCCATAACTGCAGTGCCCTCATGGACCTCGCCTATCTTATATGTAACGCCTGTATAGTAGAGGATGCGTTCTGTAGTCGTAGTCTTCCCCGCGTCTATATGCGCCATAATTCCAATATTGCGTGTCTTTTCTAACGAAAACCTTGACAAAGTCTTTCTCCTCTACTCTTCTTACCATCTATAATGGGCAAAGGCCTTATTAGCGTCTGCCATCTTATGGACATCTTCCTTCTTCTTTATAGATGTCCCTGTGTTATTAAATGCATCCATCAGCTCGCCTGCGAGCCTTTCCTTCATTGTCTTTTCCGCCCTTCCGCGGGAATAACTTATTAGCCATCTGAATGCCAGCGCCATGCGCCTCTGGGGCCTTATTTCCACAGGCACCTGATATGTTGCGCCGCCAACCCTCCGCGGTTTAACCTCCAGCACCGGCTTAACATTTTCCAGCGCAGCCTTAAAAATCTTAAGCGGATCATTATTGGTTTTCCCCTTGAGAATATCAAATGCCCCATAGCATATTCTTTCTGCTGTTGCTTTTTTACCGTCTTCCATCAGCACATTGATAAACTTGCTGACAACCTTGCTGCCGTACTTTGGGTCCGGTAAAATCTCGCGCTTTTCTGCAACTCTTCTTCTTGGCATCTATCTGCTCCGTTATTTGGGCCTTTTAGCCCCGTATTTAGATCTTCCCTGTTTTCTGTCAGCAACGCCCATAGAGTCAAGCGTTCCTCTGATTATATGGTATCCGACACCTGGGAGATCCTTAACTCTTCCGCCTCTAATCATCACTATAGAATGTTCCTGAAGATTGTGACCAACTCCGGGGATATAAGCTGTAACCTCCATCCCATTCGTCAGCCTTACCCTTGCCACTTTTCTTAGAGCAGAGTTAGGCTTCTTGGGCGTGGTCGTATATACCCTGACACAGACTCCTCTTTTCTGCGGGCACATCCTGAGCGCAGGACTTTTCGTTGTCCTTTCCAGACTCTTCCTGCCCTGTTTAACTAATTGCGCTATTGTCGGCACATCGCCTCCGTATCGTATTTTTCACGAAACACAGATTCTATGGGAAAACTTTGAAAGCATACCAGAGAAAATATTTTTTGTCAACTGAGCGCATTAAATCATCTAAAATGTAACCGGGAAGGTACTGGTTAAATCATCTAA
>JASEHP010000099.1 GCA_030018605.1 Thermodesulfovibrionales bacterium | reverse complement strand
AGCGGACATTTCTAAATTGGCAAGAATAGGACATTTCTAAATTGGTAGAACAACCACATTAAAAATATTGACATCTATCCCCAATAAGTATAATATGAGAATTAGTAATGACAGGCATCACAGAAGACAAAAAATCTGTTGTAGAAGCCGTAAAGCGGCAGATAAATATCCTAAATGGGATAGTTCTGCTCATTGTCTATGCCCTTTTGTTTCTTATTGTAAGGTTTTTGTATTTATTCCTTGATTACATATCTACCCCATCTCTGGTGACCATCCTGACAATTGTTGCAGGACTCGTGGTCATGGGCATGTATGTAGCTAACAGCGCCTCAAAAAAAGCCGTTGATACAATAGAAAAATATACCGGCAGATTAAATACGCTTTTGACGACCACAAAGGACATACGGGAAATAGTGTACGGGGACTTGCTGCTTGAAAATATCATGGAAAGCGCAGTGAACATTACAGGAGCGGATGCAGGTTCAATTATGCTTATCGAAAAAGACAGGCTTGTATTTAAGATTGCAAAAGGCAGCGGGAATGCTAATCTTACGGGGCTTTCAATTCCAAAGTCTGCCGGTATTGCAGGATGGGCTGCTGAAAATGGCAGCAATGTCAGGATTGAGGATGCAAAAAATGACAGCAGGTTTGACCCCCAGGTTGATACAATGACAGGGTCCGAGATAAAGTCTTTACTCTGTGTGCCGCTGAAAGTAAAGGCAGGGACGATCGGCATACTGGAACTCATCAACAAACAGAATGGGGTCTTCACTCAGGAAGATGAAGAACTGCTGTCATATTTTGCCGACCAGGCTGCCATATCCATTGCCAGAACACAATTTATGGAAGACCAGAGAAATTATGAAATCCATCTCACAGACATCCTTGTTGTTGCAATGGACAGGCATATCAATGAAAAAGTCGGGCATTCAAAAAGAGTTGCAAAATACAGCCTCATGATGGCAGATGAACTGAATATGCCGGAGGATGAAAAGCGGAAATTATATAAGGCATGTCTGCTTCATGACATCGGCTTCCTGAAAATAAAACTAAAAGATGTGACATCAAAAGAGCAGTACAAGACACATTCACAGCTTGGCTATGAAATGCTGAGGCTGATAAATTTTTATGCGGATATCGCTCCGCTTGTCCTGCATCATCATGAGCGGTATGAAGGCAATGGATACCCCGATGAACTGATAGGCGATGCGATACCCATTGAATCAAGGATAATTGCCATTGCAGAGGCTTTTGACGCAATGACCAGCAGGGATTCATATAAATATGTCGGAAAGATGCTTGATAAGGCAGAGCATTACTCTACTGCCGACTTTCATCATGCAATTGAAGAGCTCAAAAAGAATGCCGGCACACAGTTTGATCCCAACCTCGTAGACATCTTTGTAAATAACATTAACGAGTCACTTCTTGAAGAGGCTTGAGATAACCTCGCTCCGGCTTATCAGAAATTCCATTGCAGTAAAGTGCATTCTTTTCACCTCCTCTACGAGCCATCGGCAAACTAAAAATAAACTCTCATAGAAATTTATAGGCATGAAGAATATAAAACTGCTCATGGAATACGACGGGACAAATTATCACGGCTGGCAGAGGCAGCCTGTTCAGAGTTCAGAGTTCGGAGTTCAGAGTTCGGAGCATACAGAACAAAAAGTAATAACTATACAGGGAATACTTCAGAATACAATCAAAAAGATAACAGGCGAGGATGTCAAACTGATAAGTGCTTCAAGAACTGATGCCGGCGTTCACGCCATCGGACAGGTCGCCTCGTTTAGAACAAACTCAAATCTTGAACCGATGACTCTGCAGAGGGCTCTCAATGCAACTCTTCCTGAAGACATAAGAATTCTCAATGCCGGGGCAACAGCGGCAGCATTTCATCCGCGATATGACGCTTTCAGCAAAAGCTACTTTTACATTATATCTAATACAAATTTTTCATCTGCGTTTCTTTTCAGATATGCATGGAGAGTGCCGTATAGTCTTGACCTTGATGAGATGAAAAAAGCCGGCGATTCACTTCTTGGCAGGCATGATTTTTCGGCATTCAGGGGAGCAGGATGCGGCGCAAAGAGCACAGCAAGGAAGATAACCTCGCTGAGTATTGAAAGAATCAGCAGTATTGATTTTATGACCGCAAAGGTTAACGGAAATTTCATAAAAATAACAGTGGAAGCAGATGCATTTCTCAAACACATGGTCAGAAATATCGTTGGAACGCTTGTTGAGGTTGGAAGGGGCGAGATGACCCTGAATTCCATATCGGAAGCGATTAAACTAAAAGACAGGAAAAAAACCGGGCCTACAGCGCCTGCTCACGGCCTTTTTCTTGAAAAGGCAAGTTATCCTGAGACATGATGCAAAATAGTCTTCCCCCTGCATCGCGTATCTTACAGCCTTATCGCATCGGCCGTTCTTTCTCTATCGCTTCTAACTGCTCTATCTTTTCCTGACAGTCCTTGCAATAAATTGCGAATGGAAGAACCTTCAGCCTTTCTTCGCTTATCCTGCCGCCGCAGTCCTCGCAGATTCCATAAGTTCCATCTTGAAGCTTTCCAAGCACCGCATCTATCTTTACCATTACTTCCCTGTGAGCGCCAAGCTGCCTCAGGCTTATATCCTCTGAAAGGCCAACAACAGACCAGTCGCCGTCATCAAGGGCAGTGTCAACAAGCTGCCTTGTTTCGCCTTTTATGTATTTGGCTATCTCAATCTTTGCTTCTTTAACAATCTGCTCTCTTTTTTGAATCAAAAGTTTTCTTAATGCCTCTGCCCTCTCATCTGCCTTCCCTTTTTTTTCTGCCTGCCTTTTAACCTCTGCCTTCTCTGATGCCGCGCCTGCCTTCTTTGCCTTTACAGGCTTTTTGGTTTTAGCAGAAGGTTTTGACGTTTTTTTCTTTGCAGTTTTTTTCTGTTCAGGCTTTAAAATCTTCTTCTGCTGTTTCTTGACCTTTTTAACATTCTTTTTCGCTTTATCCTTTGAGCTTTTTTTTGCAGCCATTATTTTACCTCTCGTTGCGAGTCGTTACTGACTTCCGGTTTTTCTGTGGTTTCCGCCTTACCTTCCTCTTTAAAAATCTCAATAATGCTTCTCACGCTTATCCCCGCCTGCTGAAGAGCCTTCTGGATATCGGGCAATTTCGCATCTGTTACTTTGACCATGAAATTGCTATTTACAGCCATCTTAGACCTCCATTATTTCCTTTTCCTTATGTGTCAGTATTTCATCTATCTTTTTAACATAAGAATCCGTGAATTTTTGAATTTCATCGAGTGATTTCTTTGTATCATCCTCGCTCAGGTGCTTTTCTTTTTCAAGTTTTTTTATTTCATCGTTAACATCTCTTCTTATATTTCTCACAGCAACTTTTGCATCTTCGGAATTTTTTCTTACAACCTTAACAAGCTGTTTCCTGCGCTCTTCCGTAAGTGACGGGATATTGATTCTTATGACCTTTCCGTCGTTTGTCGGCGTCAGTCCAAGGTCGGATTTCATTATAGCCTTTTCTATATCGGAGATTATCTTCTGATCCCAGGGCTGGATTGCTATCTGGCGGCTTTCCGGCACACTTAATGATGCAACCTGCTGAAGCGGAGTCGGCGTTCCGTAACAATCAACTTTTATTCCGTCAAGGAGCGCAAGAGATGCCCTGCCTGTTCTCACGGAAGCAAACTCTTTCTTGAGCGCTTCTATGGAGTGGTCCATTTTCTCAACGGCTTTTCTTTTTAGCTCTTTCTCCATTGTGTCCTCCTACGATAGTGCCTATCTTTTTGCCTCTGGCAACATTTTTGATATTGTCTTTTCCCCTAAGGTTAAATACCACAATCGGGAGGTTGTTGTCCATACATAATGAGATAGCAGTTGAATCCATTACGCTGAGCCCTTTTTTGAGAACATCCATATAACTTATAGCGTCGTATTTTTTTGCATTTGGGTCTTTTACAGGGTCGGCAGAATAGACCCCGTCAACCTTTGTCGCTTTGATTATTACATCAGATCCTATTTCCATTGCCCTTAAAGCAGCAGCGGTGTCTGTTGTAAAATAAGGATTGCCGGTGCCTGCCGCAAATATGACAACGCGGTCCTTTTCAAGATGACGCATTGCCTTTCGCCTTATGTAAGGCTCGGCGAGTTCTCTCATGTCTATGGCGGACTGCACCCTTGTAGGTACATTGTTTTTTTCAAGCGCATTCTGAAGGGCAAGGGCATTTATAACAGTTGCGAGCATTCCCATATAATCCGCTGATGCGCGTTCCATTCCCTTAACGCTTGCTTCCACCCCTCTGAATATATTGCCGCCGCCTATCACTACCGCGACCTCAGCGCCCATATTCACAACCTTCTTAATCTCTTTGGCTATAAAATCAACCGTATCCGAATCTATGCCAAAGTCTTTGGCGCCCATCAGGGCTTCACCGCTGAGTTTCAGAAGTATTCTTTTATACTTCAATGAAGACTTCATACCAGACTATTGTTTTTCACCAAGCTGGAATCTGACAAACCGCCTTATCACAATATTTTCTCCGAGTTTTGCTATCTTCTCAGTGACGAGTTCTTTTACCTTCAATTTTTGTTCCGGGTCTTTTACAAATGCCTGTTCAAGAAGACACATATCGCTGAAAAACTTATCAAGCTTGCCCTCAACTATCTTCTCTACAATCTGAGGAGGCTTGTTTGCCACCTGAGCCTTGTATATATCTTTCTCTCTTTCTATGATATCCTGCGGCACATCTTCATGTGAGAGGTAAGAAGGATTTGCAGCGGCTATATGCAGGGCAATATCCTTAACAAGCCCCTTGAAATCATCTGTCTTCGCAACAAAATCCGTCTCACAGTTCACCTCCAGAAGAACGCCTATTTTGTCCATATGTATATATGAACTAACAAGCCCTTCTGATGCGCCCCTGCTTGCCTTCTTTGCAGCAGTGGCAAGGCCTTTCTGTCTGAGACAATCTATCGCCTTCTCAAAATCGCCGTTGCTTTCGGTAAGCGCCTTTTTGCACTCCATCATGCCTGCGCCTGTTTTCTCCCTGAGTTCTTTTACCCTGTCGGCTGAAATAGTCGTCATCATTTTGTCTCCTTCACCTCTGCCTCAGCCTGCTCCTCCTGATGCACTTTTTCCTCTACCGCAGCCTTTTCTGTTTCTTCAGCCATGCTCTTTGACAATGTCTCCCTGCCTTCAAGCACTGCATCCGCCATTTTCGCAGATAGAAGTTTTATTGCCCTGATAGCATCATCATTGCCGGGGATAACATGGTCAATCTCATCGGGATCACAGTTTGTGTCAACAACGCCGACTACCGGGATGGAAAGCTTTTTCGCTTCTGCTACGGCAATGCGCTCTTTTTTGGGGTCTATAACAAATACGGCAGAAGGGATGCTCGTCATCTCTTTTATGCCGCTGAGGTTTTTTTCGAGTTTGCCTCGCTCCTTTTCAAGTTCGGAGACCTCCTTCTTGGGAAGAAGATCATATGTGCCGTCTGTTTTCATGGTCTCTATCTGCTTTAGTCTTTCTATGCTCTTTTTTATTGTTAAAAAATTAGTGAGCATACCGCCGAGCCATCTCTGATTTACAAAGAAAGCCCCTGCCCTCTTTGCCTCTTCGTATACAGCATCCTGCGCCTGTTTCTTTGTGCCGATGAAAAGAACTGTTCCGTTGCCGGCAGCAACCTTCTTAACAAAATTATACGCTTCCTCAAGCCCCTTCATCGTTTTCTGAAGGTCAATGACGTAGATGCCGTTCCTCTCCCCGAAGATATATTTTTTCATCTTGGGGTTCCAACGCTTCACCTGATGTCCGAAATGGACACCGGCTTCAAGAAGTTCTTTCATTGATGCTACCATTTTTATCCTCCTCTGGTTTTCCCTCCGCCTTTTCCCCTATACCCTTACGGGACCACATAGGAGAAAGTTGATGGCGTGTGTTTTTACAAGGTATCAGCCTAACATAAAAGGTTTTTTTTTTCAAGAGGGCGCATTAAATCATCTAAAATGTAACCGAGAAGGTACTGGTTAAATCATCTAAAAT
>JASEHP010000098.1 GCA_030018605.1 Thermodesulfovibrionales bacterium | reverse complement strand
ATGATATTAAAAAATAATTTGCTATTTCTGGACACCGTTTTTTGTAATTATGCCTCTTTTTCTCCTTCGTGAAAAAGTATCGTAAATTCCTTTTCTCCAAGAAGCCTTGCAATTCCCCCTGTGGCTGCGATATTTCCATCTGTAAGTGATGCAAGGGTATCTCCGGCTGAGGCTATAAACTGACCGTTTTTATCCACAAGGAAGACAACGTTCGCATTTGCCTGTTGGTAAAGTCTCTGGAGTTCCTCGTCAATCTTATGGAACTCATTATCATACATTGCAAGATCAGAACCTGACATCCTCTTTCTTATCTCCTCTTAATCGCCATCCCGCCGCATTAAAATACGCAAGGATTTTCATCTAACCTATCAGAAACACTATTAATAATCAACTGTAAACTATTCTGTTCCTGATGCTTTAAGCAGATATCCCCACTCTTTATCCACCATTTCCTGAAAATTTTTAAGCATATTCTCATTTCCAGGCGCAAAAAGGTGCTTGAATCTTCCCTGAGGCTTAAGGAAATCCGCAAGCGGCTTCTTTTCTTTTGGTTTAAAGGTCACTTTTGTGACTCCGTTCTCTATCTCGTAAAGGGGCCAGTAGCATGTCTCAACAGCAAGCCTGCTGAGTTGAATAGCGTCATCTGTTCTTGATCTCCATCCCCGGTTGCAGGGAGCTAAGATGTTCATAAACTTGGGGCCCTTAATTTCGAGTGCCTTTTTTACTTTCTTTACAAGGTCCATCCAGTGGCTTGGTGATGCCTGTGCAGTGTATGGAATATCATGCGCAGCCATTATCTTTGTAAGGTTTTTCCTTGGCTGGGGCTTGCCTTGTATACCGCTTCCAACAGGACATGTTGTAGTATCAGCGCCATAAGGAGTTGCGCTTGAACGCTGAATTCCTGTATTCATATATGCGCCGTTGTCATAACAGACATAAAGCATGTCATGACCGCGCTCCATTGCTCCGGAAAGGCTCTGAAACCCTATATCATAAGTGCCTCCGTCGCCGCCGAATGCGATGAATTTAATGTCCTTATCAATCTTGCCCTGTTTCTTCAAAAACCTGTACATCGTCTCTACGCCTGAAAGCGTTGCCGCAGCATTCTCAAATGCATTATGTATCCATGGAATCTTCCAAGCAGTGTAATCCGATATGCAGGTAGATACTTCAAGACATCCGGTTGCATTGGCTGCAACTATTGGATAGTCAGAAGCAAGAAGCACCATTTTCACAATAATAGGAGCGCCGCAGCCTGAACACATTCTATGCCCGGATGTCAACAATATTTCCTTTTTTGAAAGTTCTTTTAATGTAAGTGGTGTCGCCATATTATTCCCTCACCCCGATATATTCTTTAAGAGTTTTAACCTTGCCTGTCTTTGCTATCTCAACGAGTTCGTTAATGGCATACTCGGCATGTTCCGGCAGATAATCCCTTCCGCCGAGACCGTATATCTTATTGCTAAGAACCGGTCCATTTTTATGAGGATAAAGACTTGCGGCGATATCAATGAAGAGCGGGCCGTAAGAGCCTCCGAACGCATCGGCCCTGTCAAGCACACAGACTGCTTTCAGGTGCTTTAGCTCATTTCCTATTTCATCGTAAGGGAACGGCCTGAACAACCTTGGTTTCAACAAGCCTGCCTTTATTCCCTTTTCCCTGAAAGAATCAATAACATCCTTTGACGTGCCTGCAGCGGAGTTCAGTATAACAATCCCTATCTCGGCGTCATCCAGCCTGTACGCTTCAAAGAGCCCGTATTTCCTGCTTGCTATTTTTTCAAAGTCTTTAGCGACATCCAATACAATGCCGGGAACCTTTGCCATAACCTCGGCATGCGCCTTTCTGTATTCCATATAATAGTCCGGAAGTATCAGCGGGCCATAGCTTACAGGATGCTCTATGTCAAGCAGCGGATTCACTGCCTTGAATGCGCCGACAAAGTTTTTCACTGCATCATCATCTATATATTCCATTCTCTCAATCGAATGGCTTATGATAAAACCGTCAAGACAGACCATGACAGGAAGCCTTACGTCCATGTGCTCTGCAATACGGAATGCCTGAATTGTATTGTCATATGCCTCCTGAGCATTTTCAGACCAGAGTTGTATCCACCCGCAGTCTCTTGCGCCCATGCCATCCGAGTGGTCTCCATGGATATTTAAAGGTGCTGACAAGGCCCTGTTCACTAATGCCATAACTATAGGCAGTCTTGAGCCTGAAGCGATGAATAATTCTTCCCACATAAGCGCAAGCCCCTGCGAAGATGTAGCTGTCATGACCCTTCCGCCTGCAGCAGATGCTCCTATGCACCCGCTCATTGCGCTGTGCTCGCTTTCCGCGAGAACCATTTCAGTCTTAACTTGCCCGTTTGAAACATAACTTGTGAATCTCTGCATTATATCCGTTGCCGGAGTTATAGGGTATGCAGCGCTTACATCAGGGTTTACCTGTCTCAGTGCATAGGCAACTGCCTCGTTTCCTGTAACTGCAACTACCTTTGCCATCATTTCCCCTCCTCTTCCATGACAATTGCCTTGTTACCTTTTTTCCCCGGGCATTCAAGGGCGCATATTCCGCAGCCCTTGCAATAGTCATAATTAAATCCTGTCATTTTCCCGTCCTTAACATTTACAGCCATATCAGGACAGTATGCCCAGCAGAAAAGGCACTGTATGCAGTTTTCCTCTATCCATCTGGGCCTGTAGGCCCTCCATGAGCCTGTCTTAAACTGTAAAGCGCTTCCTGCTTCTGTGCAAACAGCGCCGGGATTCACATTCTTCCATCCTTTAAGCTTCATCCTTCTTTTACCTCCCCGTATCCCCGCCTTGCAGCTTCAAGATTTCCGTCTATTATCTTCTGTGAGAATTTTTTGCCGAAGCTCTTCCTGACATCTTCAAGAAGATTTTCCAGAGTGACAATATTAGTTGCCTTACAAATAGCTCCGAGCATAGGAGCATTCGGCAGCGCTCTTCCGATACAGTCTATTGCTATCTTTGTTGCGTCAATTGTAAAAACTTTCTGTGCTGGTTCAGCCTTAAGTTTTGCCCTTATTTCTTTAGGTTCTTTGGCTGTATTTACCACAAAAATCGCATCCTTGGTTGCCCCGTCGGCAACATTGATGCTGTCAAGCAAAGTAGCGTCAACAATACTTACAATCTGAGGATTCAAAACAGGGCAGTGCATCCTGAGTTCCTTAGAACTAATCCTGTTATATGCCCTCAGAGGCGCCCCAGCCCTTTCAGGCCCGTATTCAGGGAATGCCTGCACATGCCTTCCGCTGCTGAGGCATGCATCTGCAAGCACCTTTGCGGCAGTGACAGTTCCCTGTCCTCCTCTGCCGTGCCACCGGATTTCAATCATATCAGCCATTTTTTCCCCTCCACAGTAAAGTTTATAATTTTATCCAATTACCGACTTATTTTGCAAGTCATCAATCTTAATAGGTTTATTTATTTTTGTGATAGGAGAATATAGAATTTGAGAGGCATTGAGAATGTCTGTTATATCAATCCCAACTCCCCTGAAAATTTTCTAAATAATTCAAAACCCTTTCTGTGTTCGTCTCCAAAATCATAAGAGATGTTCTCCCAGTAAGCTATAAGCTCATTCTCTGTCAGAATACCTTTTAGCGGTGATTCCGAGGCAATTATTTTGAAGTTTTCCAATGCGCGTTTCTTTGACCCGTTTAAATCGTTCTTGAATCTCTCAAGGAGTTCAGCCTTTTCTTTGCAGCAGTCCTTTCTGTAAATCCACAATGCAAATGTGAACGACAGTCCTGTGTTTTTATGCCACAGTTCCCCAAGGTCGTAGATATAAAGTTGGGAGTTTTTATTTTCACTTGTAACTTGTAACTCGTAACTTTTAACTGCCTTTAATGCATCGTCGCCGATTAAAAGATACGCCTCTGCCACAGAGGGCAGCGAATCCAGATGAATATCCGCAGTCCTTAAATTGCATCTCACTTTATAAAATTTCTCTAAGACAATTCTCAGCAGCGCGACAGACGTCTCGGATTGAGACGATGTAAGAACCGGCAGCCCATTTAATCCCTCTATCGGTTTTTTGCTGAGGAGAATAATGCTTCCGACACAACCTTTTGAACTTATTGAATGGTTTTCCACGATTGCATATTCATTGCTGTATCTCAGATATTCTATGGATGACGATGGACTGACATCAATCTCTCCGGCTCGGAGCATCTGGTTCAGCGCGGAAGGAACGCCCTCTACGAATTCATATCCCGAACAATCACATTCCCTCTCAAGCATATGAAATATCGGGAACAGGTTTGCATAAGGAATTTTGCCTATCTTGAGTTTTTGTTCCGGCATTTGCACTTTAAGGACTAAAGATACCTTCTGATGATTTCCATGTTTAGATTTTTTAAGACCGCTTTCTCAAGCGCCTCACCTGACACATCGTCAAGGTAGGGGAAAATACCGATAAGCGGGACAGGACTTAGTTGTTCTATAATCTGAGGATTCGTCTTTTCTGCCATGCTGCCTTCGGACTGATATGTGTGATTTATGACAATGCCTACAACCTCAAGCCCTTCCTTCAGTGCATAATTTACAGTAAGCAATGTGTGGTTTATTGTCCCAAGCCACGACCTTGCCACAACAACCAGCGGAAGCCCCATTTCTCTGGCAAGATCAAGGACAAAATAGTCTTTTATTATAGGAACCAATAATCCTCCAACCCCTTCTACTACGATCGCCTGATACGCCCTCCCAAGCTTATCAAACGCTACCCGTATCTTGTTAATATCAACTGTTGTGCCTTCTATTTCAGCAGAAACCATCGGCGCAAGCTCATGCTCAAAACAGCAAGGGGTTACATGACTGACTGTCTCATCCATATGCGCAATTTCTTTCAGGAACATGCCGTCAGAAGGCAGCATTACGTTTCCTTCTTTTGTACAGCCTGTTTCAACGGGCTTCATTCCGCACGCCTTCACCCCAAGAAGACCCGCAGCCTTTATCAACGCTGCTGCCACTACGGTCTTGCCAACACCTGTGTCAGTCCCGGTTACAAAAAAACCTTTTGCCATTCACCATCCCCCTTAAACAATGCGGATGTTGCGTAAAAATTTATTTTTCGATACCTTATGCGTGATGCAAGATATACGAATCACAATGCATAACGGAAAACTTTTTTCATGTATCATGAATTCTGAATCAAGCATCTTGAATCTTCATCGAGTTAAAGAAATTTTTGAGCAATATCCGCATTGATAATTTTCATACAATCCTGCTATCAAGACAAAAAACCTGTCCTGTTATGTTATCCGTCGTCAAGAGATAAACAATAAACCCTGCTGCATCCTTCGGACCGGATAATTTTCCCGTAATACTTTCCTTCTTTGCGTCTTCCATTGCCTTCTCCGCCCTCATCCCCATGTCTGTCTGCATATAACCCGGTGCTAAAGCATTCACCTTTATATTATATCCTGCAAGCTCTCTCGATGCAGTGTATGTCAGGCCCATAACCCCTGCCTTTGATGCGCTGTATGCTGCCTGCCCTTCTCTTCCTTTAAGCCCTGAATACGAGGAGATGTTTATAATATGGCCGCCTCCAGATTTTATCATAAAACAAGAGAATACCCTGATAGTATTGCAGCATCCTTTAAGATTTACCCTCAGAACCTCGTCCCATTCTTCCTCTTTCATTTTAATCATTAAACTGTCTTTTGTTATTCCCGCATTATTTACAAGGACATCCACCCTTCCCCATCTCGCATAAACCATCTCTGCCATTCTCTCTACCTGCTGGATATCACCGACATCAGCTTTTATTAAAAGTGTATTTGATGCAATATCATCAGCCACTTCCATCCCCTCTTTCTCTGACGCGAGGTAATTCACGGCGACATTGTAGCCGCTTTTCCCGAGCGTAAGGGCAATCTCTTTTCCGAGCCCTCTTGATGCGCCTGTAATAACCGCAACCTTCAATCCATTCTCCATCCAGAATTTTAACACACTTTAAAAACTGAAAAAGTTACGATATATATGCGACGTTAAGGAGTAATGGATCATTATGCCAGAGCATACCCGATATTTAG
>JASEHP010000097.1 GCA_030018605.1 Thermodesulfovibrionales bacterium | reverse complement strand
GTATCCTACTAAATATCGGGTATGCTCTGGCATAATGATCCATTACTCCTTAACGGCGCATATGTATCGTAACTTTTTCACGAAATCTCTAAGCTACGATGCCTAACCCATTGAAAAATAACCACCTATGATTTTATGTTATTCTTAAAATGTGAATTTATCACTCTATCAAAAACCAAGCAGATATATAAATAACGAGGTGAACTCCCTAAAAAAGAAGGGAGAAATCACTGTCGCCCTTGCCTTTCCTGACATATATGACATCGGTATGTCGCACCTCGGTTTAAGGATTCTTTATAAGATAATCAATGACCTGCCTTACGCCTCTGCAGAAAGAGCCTTCCACCCTTGGCTTGATCTTGAAGACGGCATGAGGAATAAAGGCGTCCTGCTTTCCTCCCTTGAGACAGGAAGGCCGCTTAAGGATTTTGACATTGTCGGGTTCAGCCTTCAGTATGAACTTTCCTATACAACTGTCCTTAATATGCTTCATCTTGCCGGAATCCCCATAAAGAGCGAAGAAAGGATAAAAGGAAATCAGCCGCTGATAATCGCAGGAGGCCCCTGCACTGTCAACCCCCTTCCAATGTCTCCTTTCATAGATGCATTTTTAATCGGAGATGGCGAAGAGGCGATTATTGAGATTCTGGATATATATAGAAGATGGAAAAAAGAAGGCGACGGGGAAAGGGGATCTCTTTTAAAAGTGCTTTCACAGATTGAAGGAATCTTTGCCCCATCTATTCACCCATTCACCCATTCCCCCATTCCCCAAATAAAACGCCGTTATATAAAATCCCTTGATTCATCGCCGTATCCGGAGTCTCCGATTGTGCCTTATACAGCCATTGTCCATGACAGGGTGAACATAGAAGTTTCGCGCGGCTGCACAATGGGATGCAGATTCTGTCAGGCAGGAATGATTTACAGGCCGCTTCGCGAAAGAAGCCCGGAGAATGTTCTTCGCATAACTGAAAATTCCCTGAAAAACACAGGATATGAAGATGTCTCTTTTACATCCCTGAGCGCAGGGGACTATTCCTGCCTTTTGCCTTTGCTTAAGGAATTCAATCGCAGGTTTTCGGATAAAAAAATATCGCTTTCGCTTCCATCTTTAAGAGTTGCCGCTGTTGACAAAGATATACTTAAAGAAATAAAGAGCGTGAGAAAAACAGGGTTCACGATAGCTCCGGAGGCAGGCACCGCAAGGCTGCGTAATGTCATAAACAAGGACTTTACAGAGGAAGATTACGAGAGAAGCCTTAACGCGCTCTTTGAAGAAGGCTGGCAGAAGCTCAAGCTGTATTTTATGGTAGGGCTTCCTACGGAGACCGATGAGGATATACAGGCAATACCTGAGATGGTAATAAAGGCGTTAAGAATTGCGAAATCGCACGCAGGAAGGCATGTAAAAATAAATATGGGCGTCTCTCCATTTGTCCCAAAGCCCCATACGCCTTTTCAGTGGCATGGACAGGAGAATATCGAGAGCATAAAGAGGAAGATGAAATACCTGAAAGAGGCGTTCAGGAAAAAGAGGTTTGAGTTTAAAGGGCACAGGGAAGACATGAGCTTTCTTGAGGCTGTCTTTGCAAGGGGAGATGAAAGGCTTTCTCCTTTAATAGAAAAGGCATGGTCTCTGGGATGCAGGCTTGATGCATGGGGAGAGACATTTGATTTCCAGAAATGGACTCAGGCAATGGAAGAAACAGGCATAAATGCGGCGGAATACGCGGAAAAAACTTATCGTATAGACGAAGAGCTACCTTGGGATATTATTGATATAGGAATCAAAAAAGATTTTCTCTGCAAAGAATATCAGAGAGCAATATCTTCGGAGATAACAACAGATTGCAGAAAGGTTTGCCATGCATGTGGGATCACTTGTGACATAGAGAAACGGGGAATCAGCGATACGGAGATAAGACTTGTCGGAGCGCCTGTGGGATCTCCGCGTCCCCGCGTCGCCGAGTCGCCGGTTCAAAGTCCTCTGCGTATTCGCGTCGAATTCTCAAAGACCGGCGTTCTGAAATACCTCTCCCATCTTGAACTTGTTACAGTGCTATTCCGCGCAATGAGGAGGGTGGGAATACCGCTCAGATATTCGCAGGGCTTTCATCCAGCGCCAAAAGTGGCTTTCGGGCCTGCCATTAGCGTGGGCATAGCAGGCGTTAGGGAATGCTTTGATATGGAGATAACAGAACCGTATGATATAAACTATTTCATGCCGGATATGAATTCTGTTCTGCCCGATGGCCTAAAAATAAACGATGCTGTTTTAATATCCGGCAAAGAACCGTCCCTGAGCAGTTTCATATCAAGGTACGAATACGAAATAAAGTGCGATGACTTATTACCTGTTAAAAAGTATTTGGAGCAAAAATCAGAAATCGCAGGAGTGGAAAAAATTTCAATTATGGACAATAAAACTGTGAGGCTCATACTTGTTGACGCAAAAGATAAAAAAGCTAAACTCAGCGAAGTACTTACCGGGGTATTCGGTGTATTATATAGAGAGCTTGATATAACGAGGACTGCCATGCACGGATGGAAAGACGGATGGGCAGCGCCTCTTGAAAGGAATATAAATGGTCAGCGAAATCCTGATTAATGCAACACATGAAGAAATAAGAGTTGCCCTCCTTGAAGGCGGGCAGGTAGTTGAATTCTATATTGAGAGGAAGCGCGATGCAAGCCTTGTCGGCAATGTCTACAAGGGGGAGGTTATAAAAATACTTCCGGGAATGCAGTCTGCCTTTATTGACATCGGGCTTGAAAGGGCGGCGTTTCTTTATGTTGCGGACATAAGGGCTGACATTGAAGAGTATGCGCCTTTTCTTGAAGAAGAAGAAAAAGGCGACTCCGTTGAATTTATTTCGCGCAAGGGCAGGTCTGATCTTGCCATAGAAGAGCTTATACAGTCCGGGCAGGAAATCCTCGTTCATGTCTCAAAAGACCCTATTGGAAGCAAAGGCGCGCGCGTGACATCATACATTACCCTGCCGGGCCGCTATCTGGTTCTTATGCCGAATGTTGAGCATGTGGGTATTTCAAGAAGGATTGCCGAGGAACAGGAGAGAATGCGGTTAAAAGCAATAGCAGAAACAATAAAGCCGAAGGGTTACGGCCTTATCATCAGGACTGCCAGCGAAAGATGCAGCGAAGAAGAACTGAAAAAAGATCTGAATTTTCTAATTCTAATATGGGAAAACATACAGAGGAAAAAAGAAAAGGTAACAGCGCCTTCTCTGCTTTACAGCGACCTTGACCTTGTATTCAGAAGCGTCAGAGATCTGCTTACGCAGGACGTTGAAAGGCTTGTTATTGATTCTGCCGAAGAATATGAAAGGATAAAGGAATTTGTTAAGACATATTTCCCGAAGCTTCTTGACAAGATAGTTTTCTATGAGGGACAGGAGCCGGTATTTGATGCCTTCGGCGTAGAACTGGATATCTCAAGGGCGCTCGGCAGAAGGGTCTGGCTCAAGTCAGGAGGCTATATCGTGACTGACCAGACAGAGGCGATGACTGTAATAGATGTCAATACAGGGAAGTTTGTCGGCAAGGACGGTTTGGAGGATACGATATTTAAGACAAATCTTGAAGCGGTAAAAGAGATTGCGTATCAGATAAGGCTGAGGAATCTCGGTGGAATAATAATAGTTGACTTCATTGATATGGAAAAACAGGAAAACAGGGAAAAGGTGTTTAATGCATTTGTTGAGGCGATGAAAAAAGACAGGGCAAAAAACACTATCCTGCACATATCGGAACTCGGACTTATACAGATGACAAGAAAGCGTGTAAGGGAAAGCCTCGGCAGGACTCTCTGCGAGCCTTGTCCCTATTGCGAGGGAAAGGGGTTTGTGAAATCTCCGCGTACGCTCTGTTATGAAATATTCAGGGATGTAAGCAAGCTTGCGATGCATGGCAGCGAGAAGATAATCGTTACCGCCCACCCTTCTGTGGCGGAACTTCTGTCTGACGAAGAGAGGCTCGGCATTGAGGAGATTGAAAACAGATACGGTATTAAGGTGATTATTAAAGAGAGCAATGTCCTTCATCAGGAGAAATACGAGATAACGTCGCTGTAAAGGAAGAATTGAGGGATTGCATCTATTGCTAAACCCTTTTCGCTTTTTGCAGGGAATTTTTGGTAACAAATCTAAGGCTTGTTACAGGCAATTTCAAAACTCGCCTGCGGCTCAGACAGTTGAAATTGCTTATCTTCCACTTCGCCAAGATTTGTTACCAAAAATTCCCTGATGTCGCTCAAAGGGTTCGGCAACAGTGTCATTTAAAAATATTTGCATGTTAAATTCCAAGCTTGAAAAGCTCATCGGCATTCTGAAACAAATGGAAAGCGCTGTGCTTGCCTATTCCGGAGGCGTTGACAGCACTCTCTTGTTAAAGGCGATTCAGCTTTCGGGCATAAAGGCTCTTGCGGTAACAGCAGTCTCTGAAACCATGCCTGAAAATGACTTGTTATTTTCAAAAAAAATGTGTGAAGAAACAGGAATAAAGCAGAGAGTTATAAAAACAGAGGAGTTGAGCGCAGAGAATTTTGCAAAGAATCCTCATGACAGATGTTTTTATTGCAAAGACGAATTATTCAGCAAGATAAGAGAAATAGCTGATGATAAGGGATACAGGTTTGTGCTTGATGGAAGCAATCTGGACGATACCGCAGACTGGAGGCCCGGAAGAAAAGCAGCCTTAAACCACAGTGTAAGAAGCCCTTTGATAGAGGCGGGGATGGACAAAAAAGAGATAAGGGAAATATCACATGGACTTAACCTTCCATCATGGGATAAACCGTCTTCTCCATGCCTTGCATCAAGGTTTCCTTACGGAGAGCGGATAACAGGAGAGGCGTTAAAACAGGTTGCAGAGGCAGAAGGGTTTTTGAGGTCGCTGGGTTTTAAAGAGTTCAGGGTGAGGCATCACGGGGATGTCGCGCGGATTGAGCTCAAGGAAGAAGATATGGCTATGGCGCTTAAACCCAAGACGAGAAAAGCCATTGCAAAAAAACTTAAATCCATCGGGTATAAATTTGTTGTTCTTGACATGGAAGGTTTCAGAAGCGGAAGGATGAACGAAGGGATAGAGAAGAAACAAAGTGAAAAACCTGCCTGATATCAAGGACCTTGAAAAATGCGTCAGGTGCGGAAGCTGCAAGGCATACTGCCCCACCTATGATGAAGACAATACAGAGGCCATGGGAGCAAGGGGAAGGCTTGCGCTTCTGAGAGGGCTTCTGCTTCAGGAGTTGCAGCCCTCGCCATTGCTCAATGAAAAAATTTTCAGCTGCATCCTCTGCGAAGCCTGTTCCGGCCTCTGTCCGAACGGAGTTGATATAACAGAGAACATTTACAGGGGCAGGAATATGCTCAGGCAGAGCGATAAAAAGAGGAAGTATCTGAGACTTCTCGCAAAATTTTTTACCATCAATCCCGGCCTGAGCTATAAAATTCTCCAGATATCTCAGCATATAGTGTTTCCGTATCTTTTAAAAAAAGGGATTATATCGTCTAATTTTAAACTTCCCGGGAGTTCTTTAAAGGAAAGGACTCAGGTTTATAAGGTTCAGAAAAGGCGCGGAAGGGTTGCTATATTCACAGGGTGCGTTACCAATTATTTATACCCGCATCTCGGGCTGTCATTAGTAAACATACTACTTAAAGCAGGTTATGAGGTGATAGTGCCAGGCGGCGAGGTATGCTGCGGAATGCCGCTGAGGGCGCTCGGGCTTGAAGAGGAAGCGCGCGAACTTGCAAAAAGAAATATGCGGATATTCGGAAAGTTAAAAGCAGAAGCGGTACTGAGCATCTGCCCGACTTGCGTTTCAGTGATAAAAAACCAATACCCAAAGATTATTAACAGCGGGATAAGCAATGCAATGGATGCGTCAAGTTTTCTCCTTGAGAGATTAGACTTTGCCCAGCCGTCACTTTTTTCACAGAAATATGCGACAGTCACATACCATGACCCGTGCCATCTTGCATACGGGCTTGGCATAAAGGATGAACCAAGGGCAATGCTGAAAAAAATCGGCGCAAATATCATTGAGAAAAAAGAAAATGGCTGCTGCGGTTCAGGAGG
>JASEHP010000096.1 GCA_030018605.1 Thermodesulfovibrionales bacterium | reverse complement strand
CGGACTTGTAATAGACTGGTGGAGAGATGAAAGAAGAGATCCGGCAAAATCAACAGCGGCGGCGGCAAATTATCTCAGCGACCTCTATGAAATGTTCGGCTCGTGGAACCTTGCAATGGCTGCGTACAATGCAGGCGAGGGCAGGATACTTAAGGCACTAAAACGCTCAAAGAGCGGTGATTACTGGCCGTTGCTTAATACCCGCCATATAAAAAGCGAGACAAAAAATTATGTCCCCAGATTTATAGCAGCAAGCAATATTGCCGCTAATCCTGAAGAATTCGGATTCAGGAACATTGAATATCATCAGCCGCTGAATTACGATGAGTTTATGATAAGCGGACCGATTGACCTTGAGATTGTCGCAAAATGTGCTGATACGACAATAGAAACAATAAAAGAGTTGAACCCTGAACTCAGAAGGTGGTGCACGCCTCCAGGCATACCTGCTTACATGCTCAGGATTCCGGCGGGGACAAAGGAGATTTTCATGAAAAATCTTGCTGAAACCCCTGAGGATGAGAGATTCACCGTTTCTGCATATACTGTCAAAAAAGGTGACACTATAGAAAAGATCGCCAAGAAATCAGGCCTGTCTGTAAAGGCAGTCCTTGCGCTCAATTCAATGGATAAGGTACGGCCGCTTCAGCCCGGGGCTGAGATAAACCTGCCTCCAAAAGAAAAATTCCAGCCTGATAGAGATGACAGGTATGACAACAGAAAGTCATCCTATAAAAAATCAAATAAAACCAAGACCGTAAAAACCAAAAAGCCAAATAATAAAAAAGTGCTGGTTACAGCCTTGAATAAGAAAAAGACTGTTGTTAACGATTAGCTGTATCTTCCCGTGTAAGCAAATCCCTAACCCTTCTTCCTTTCAACCCTTGCCTTTGCCTCCTCTGCAAAGGGGGACTGGGGGAAGTCTTTTACAAGCTCTTCGTATTTCTTCTTTGCTTCTTCTGCCTTGCCCTGAGCCTCAAGTATCTTGCCTGACTCTATAAGAGAAAGGTCCTTGTATGTTCCTGTCTTATAATTGTAAAGCACGGCGAAAGATTTAAGGGCTTCTTCGGCGCTGCCTTTCTTCAGGCTGATCATCGCCATCTTATAATATGAAAGCGGGACAAACTTCTCATCGTCAGGGAATTTCCGGTTCAATTCTTTCAGCGCATTTGATGAATCTTCGTATTTCCCAAGTTCATAATAACAGTTAGCAACATAATACAGGGATACAGGTGATTTTCTTGTGTCGTATGCCTTTTTGAATATCTCCGCTGCCTTTTTATAACGATCCTCGCCTGCAACAGGCTGTTTTTGATAAAGGCTGTAATATATTTTATATGCCTCGTATTCTAGCTTTTGAGCCTTGTTTTTCTGGGTATTGCTGTAGAGAAAAAAGCCTCCAATTGCAGTGGCTGATAAAACAACAACAGCAAGTGCAGTTATTAAGAAACGTTTTCTCTCTTCTGCGGACTTCTTAAGTCTTGAAAGAATTCCGCCTGCGTCTGTGCCTGATGATGCCTTCTTTACAATTTTTTTCTTTATCGGTTTCGGCATTAATCCCTCCTGAGCGCCTTTTCCATAAGAGCCTTGGAATTCTCAAAAATAGATTCTATGCGGTTTTCGTCTATCCCTGCAGAAAGCAGTATCTTCTTAGCAGTTTCATCTGTTATTAGATCAGCAGGGCTGTGAGCGTCTGTATTTATTACAAGCGGAACCCCGAATTTTATCCCTTCCTTTACAACGTGCCCGTTGGAAAGTGAATGGCCTTTCCTTGATGTAATCTCAAGCGCCACGCCTTTTTCTTTTGCAAGAAGCAGGTCTTCGGTTGAGATAATTCCTGGATGCGAAACTATGTCTGCGCCTGCTTCTATTGCAGCCCTGTTAGTCCCCTCTGCAACAGGCTCTGCTATTGTCTCACCGTGAACAACAACTATCTTTGCGCCAAGCTGCCTTGCCTCTTTAACCATGGAAGGGATAAGGGCAGGCGGGACATGCGTAATTTCAGCGCCGGGGATTGCAGTGATTGAGACAAAATCTTTTAAAGCTTTAAGCGCCTTTACAATCCTTGGTATCACAATATCAATATTTGACTGGTCAACATGGTCTGTAATGGCAATAGCCTTGTAGCCGATTACCGACGCCCTTTGTATCAATTCAGCGGGCAATAATTCTCCATCGCTGAATAAACTATGTGTATGAAGGTCAATCATAGCTGAGACAATATGATACTATATCATGCCTGCCCGCGCAAGAGTAATAACCATAACATCTTTCGCGCCTGCCTTAATCAATGCCCTTGAACATTCTCTTGCAGTTGCGCCTGTTGTCATTACATCGTCTATCAATAGAAGCCTGAGCCCGTTTATTTTTTTACTTACCCCGAATGCCTTTCTGAGATTTTTCATCCTCTCTTTTGCGCTTAAGCCTACCTGCGGAAGGGTGTCCTTTATTTTCAGAAGCATGTCCATATAAACAGGAATTCTTAAATTTTTCGAGATGATCCTTGCCATGAGAAGCGACTGATTAAACCCCCTTTGCCTGATGGCTTTTTTGCTGAGAGGCACAGGGACTATGCCGTCGCATTCCGGTATCTCAATATCAAGCAGCAATCTGCCGAGAGGGACGGCAAGCCTTCTGAGTCCTGAGAATTTCATCAGATTAATTGCCTCTGCCAGCGTATCCGAGTATAGCCCGTAATTTAAGACCTTTGAAAACAAAGGCGCATCCGTAAAGCATTCTTTGCAGGAGACAGCATGTTCTGACACCAGCGGAACAGCGCATATCCCACACGAAGGCCCTGAATAACGCTTAATTCCGAGCCAGCAGGCTGCGCATATCGGCGCATGTTGAAAATTGTCGGAGCGGTTGTTGCATAAAGGGCATACCGAAGGGTAGATTGAATTTAAAACAGCTGATATTAAACGGTATCCTGTTGTCTTAATGAAGTTCTACGCCCCTCTGTGACAGTGTCAGTGATTAGTGTCTGTGTCAGAAAAAACTGACACTGTTTACTGACACTGTCACTGACTGGCACTTAAAATACTTCTTTAAGGATAATCAACTCGTCCCTTTTCTGTCCCGAAGAGATTATATGGACTTTAACATTAAGCATATTCTCTATCTTTTTTATATAAGCCTGGGCTGCCGACGGAAGTTTCTCAAAACTCTTTAGCCCTGCTGTATTTTCCTTCCAGCCGCTGACTTCTTCATAAACAGGCTCGCATTTTTCCAATATGTTCAGTTCCTTCGGGAATTCCTCGTAGAGCCTTCCCTCATGCTTGTAAGCAGTGCATATCTTAATCTTCCCAATGCCGTCAAGTATATCAAGCTTTGTCAGCACAATCCCGCTGAACCCGTTTACCCTTGCGGCGTAACGCAGCGCAACCATATCAAGCCAGCCGCATCTTCTCGGCCTTCCTGTTGTTGCTCCGTATTCGCCTCCCTTTTCTCGTATCTTTTCTCCGAGGGAATCTTTTATCTCAGTCGGGAAGGGTCCTTCGCCAACCCTCGTGGTATAAGCCTTAACAATGCCGACAACGCTGGAAATCTTTGTCGGGCTGACGCCAAGGCCTGTGCATGCCCCTCCTGCCGCAGCGCTTGAGGATGTAACATAGGGATATGTCCCGTGGTCCACATCAAGCAGTGTCCCCTGCGCGCCTTCAAAGAGAAGGTTTTTATTTTCATCAATCATTTTGTTTGCGATTACATCGGTGTCCGCAATGTATCCTGAGAGCCTTTCTGTGTATCTCATGTATTCGCCGTATATCTCATCAACATCAAATGCAGTGGCATTATAGAGTGCCTTAAGGAGATGATTTATCCCCTCAAGGTTATTCTTAAGTTTTTCTTTGAAGATCTCAGGATAAAGCAGTTCACCTGCCCTTATTCCGGTCCTTGCCGTCTTGTCAACATAGGCAGGCCCTATGCCCTTGCCTGTTGTCCCGATTTTTTTGGAGCCTTTCAGCCTTTCCTGCTCTCTTTCAATCGCAGCGTGATACGGCATTATCAAGTGAGAGCTTTTGCTCAGGAAAAGATTTTCCCCTACATCAATTCCGCGTTTTGTCAACCCGTCCATTTCTTCAATCAGGGACTTCGGCTCAACAACCACTCCGTTGCCGATTATGCAGGCCTTCCCTTTATGAAGAATTCCAGACGGTATGATATGAAGGACAAATTTTTCGTTGTTTATTACGACGGTGTGCCCTGCATTGTGGCCTCCCTGATACCGGGCTACCGCATCGGCCTTTTCCGTAAGCACATCAACGATCTTGCCTTTGCCTTCATCGCCCCACTGGGCGCCGACTATCACTACAACAGACATTTTTTTACCTCTTTCTCGCTTATTAGCGCAATAGTTCAGTAGAGCAGTGGTGCAGCAGTTTTTTCTGCTGTCTATTGCACTTATGCTCTGCTGCTCTTCATTAAAGATTCAGCACCCTTACTGAAAGTATGTTCGGCATCTTTTTAATCTCATCAAGGTGACGGGCTGTCACAGGAGAATCAATGCTCATGACAGAGATCGCCGTGCCTCCGGCGCTCTCCCTTCCAAAATGCATACGGGCTATATTGATATTGTTCTTGCCGAAGAACGAGCCCAGATTCCCTATCACGCCAGGCTTGTCCACATTATATATGAAGAGCATTATCCCCTCAGGCGCTATCTCCACTGCAAAGTTGTCTATCTGAACAATCCTCGGGTCTTTCTTGCTGAATAATGTGCCTGCAAAATACCTTTCCTTGTCTTTCGCCTTTATTCTTAAGGCAAGCATGCTCTGATAGTCGCCTGCGCTGGCAGTTTTCGTCTCCTTCACCTCTATGCCGCGCTCCTTTGCGATAAAAGGCGCATTAACGAAATTCACCGTCTCTTCAAGTATAGGCGTAAGCAAGCCTTTTAATGCCGCTATTGTGACAGGAGCGGTGTTAAGCTCGGAAGCATCTCCCATGTATTCTATGGTAACTCCCGTAATGCCGCCTTCAAACACCTGCGCTGCAAAACTCCCGAGTTTCTCCGCAAGATTCAGATAAGGCTGAAGCCTCGCAACCTGATCCGCAGGGATTGAAGGGAAATTCACAGCGTTTCTTATTGTGCTGTGCACAAGATAGTCCGCAATCTGCTCCGCAACCGCAATCGCAACATTTTCCTGAGCCTCTTCTGTTGCCGCGCCGAGATGAGGAGTGCATATAACATTTTCAAGGCTGAGCAATGGATTATCAGGCTCAACAGGCTCTTTTTCAAAGACATCAAGCGCTGCGCCTGCAACCCTGCCGCTCTTTAAAGCCTCGCACAGGTCATTCTCGTTTATTATCCCTCCCCTTGCGCAGTTAATAATCCTGACCTCGTTTTTCATTTTTCTGATGGTCTCTGAATTTATGAGATTCTTTGTTTCTGGAGTCAGAGGAGTATGTATCGTAATGAAATCAGACCTGCTGAAAAGCTCGTCAAGCGAGACCTTATCTATTCCAAGCGCCTTTGCCTTATCCTCGCTGAGAAACGGGTCATAGGCTATCACTATCATCTCAAGCCCCTGCGCCTTTTTAGCAACCTGATTACCGATATTGCCGAGTCCTACAATCCCGAGGGTTTTGTTAAAAAGCTCAACCCCCATGAATTTTTTCTTTTCCCATTTCCCTGCTTTCATGGAAGCAGTTGCCTGCGGAACCATTCTCGCAAGCGAGAAAAGAAGGGCGATTGAATGCTCTGCCGTCGTAATAGTATTTCCTCCTGGCGTATTCATCACAACAATCCCTTTTTTTGACGCGGCAGCCCTGTCAACATTATCAAGGCCTGAACCGGCCCTTCCTATCACCTTAAGATTTTTTGCAGCCTCAATAATCTCTGCCGTTACTTTTGTAGCGCTCCTTATGACAAGACCCTGATATTCACCTATGCATGCCTTAAGCTCATCAGGCTTCAAGCTTGTTTTGACATCAACAGTAAGACCTGCTTTTTTAAGTATCTCAACTCCCTTGTCCGAGATCTTGTCGCTAACCAGTACCTTCATCTTTCCTCCGAAATTTTATTCGCTTTTTGAACTCTTAAGGATAACACAGCAGTAAAAACCTTGACAAGGGCAGGGATTTAATCTGTTCTACCAATTTAGAAATGTCCTATTCTTGCCAATTTAGAAATGTCCGCTTT
>JASEHP010000095.1 GCA_030018605.1 Thermodesulfovibrionales bacterium | reverse complement strand
AGCGGAGCTTGAAATTTAGGAAAGCACCACGCCTGTAAAGGCGTGGGTATCTATAATGATTTATTTTTGTATTGTTCTTTTTCGATTATCAGGACATCTGTTTTTTGTCAAGCCGTGACAGCGCAGTTTCAATAGAGCTGAATTTTGAGACCTCAAACCTGTTGCGGGACAGTATATCCTCAAAATTCCTTTTGTTAAGACCGGGGCCTATTAAAAAAACCTTAGGCATTTACACCACAGCATTTCTTATATTTTTTCCCGCTGCCGCATGTGCATGGCTCGTTCCTTCCGGTTTTTTTCCCTTTTTGGACCGGCTGCTGCATTTCATCTGTCTCACTCTTATTGTAAGTCAATTGCTGTTTTCTGTGAATCTCTTTTATGTCAGCCTCTTTTTTAACCTGAATCTTGAAGACCCTGTTAAGCACCTCAATAGATATCCTGTCTGTCATTTCGGCAAAGACGTCAAAAGCCTCTTTCTTATATTCGGTAAGCGGGTCTCTCTGTCCATAGCCTCTGAGCCCGATGCCTTCTTTTAGATGGTCCATCGCAAGGAGGTGGTCCTTCCATTGAGTATCAACCACCTGAAGCATGATAGTTTTTTCTATATATCTCATCATCTCGCTTCCAATCTCTGCCGCTTTCTTTTCGTAAGCCGCTTTTACAGCAGACATGAGAGATGACTTTATCTCTTCTAAGGATTTTGAAGCTGAAGAATACGTTAAAGAGAATGTGCCGAATACAGCGTCATGCAGCCCTTTCATGTCCCATTCTTCAGAGTGCTTTTCTTCCGGGCAGTATATAGCCAGCAGTTCATCAACAGTGTCTTCCGCCATGGAATATATTCTTTCCTTTAACCCCTCTTCTCGTAGAGTCGAGTCTCCGACCTGCAGTATCTCACGCCTGAATGAATATATCTCTATCCTCTGCTTGTTCATGATATCGTCATATTCAAGGAGATGTTTCCTTATGTCAAAGTTATGCGCTTCAACTTTTTTTTGTGAGTTCTCTATTGCCCTTGACACAAGCTTATTTTCTATTGGCACGTCTTCTTCCATGCCGAGCCTGTTCATCAATCCTGAAATCCTGTCTGAGCCGAATATCCGCATAAGATCGTCTTCCAATGATAAGTAGAATCTTGAAGATCCCGAGTCTCCCTGCCTGCCGGACCGCCCCCTTAGCTGATTGTCAATCCTTCTTGCTTCATGTCTTTCCGTGCCGAGGATGTGCAGCCCTCCAAGACTGACTACCTTTTCCCTGTCTTTTATGCAAATATCGGTTGCTTTTAACAATGCCTGTTTGTAGTCTTCATCAGTGTAATTTTTTTTATCTCTTAAAAATTCCTTTGCAAGCCCATCGGGGTTGCCTCCAAGGACTATGTCGGTGCCTCTTCCTGCCATATTTGTTGCAATTGTGACAGCGCCGCTTCTTCCTGCCTGTTCGATTATCTCTGCCTCTTTTTCGTGGTATTTCGCATTCAGGACAGAATGAGGGATGCCTTTCTTTTTGAGCATGTGGCTGAGGATTTCTGATTTTTCTATCGATATCGTGCCGACAAGAGCAGGCTGTTCTTTCTTATGCAGTTCCTCTATTTCTTTTAGCGCAGCATTAAATTTGCCTTTCTCAGTTTTGTATATTGAGTCTGGGAAATCTTCCCTTATCATAGGCGTATTAGTAGGGATTACAACAACGTCAAGGTTGTATATTTTCCCAAATTCTTCGGCTTCCGTGTCTGCAGTTCCTGTCATGCCGGCGAGTTTGTTGTACATTCTGAAGTAGTTCTGGAATGTGATTGTGGCAAGCGTCTGGTTTTCGCTCTCTATCTTTACTCCTTCTTTTGCTTCTACTGCTTGATGCAGTCCGTCGCTCCAGCGCCTTCCCGGCATTAATCTGCCCGTGAACTCATCAACTATAATTACCTCGCCGTCTTTGAGGATATAATCAACATCTTTTCTAAAAAGGGTATGGGCCTTGAGTCCCTGAAGCACATGGTGGACAAATTCTATATTTGAAGGGTCATAAAGATTGCCTGTGCCGAGGAGTTTTTCAACTTTTATGCTTCCTTCCTCTGTAAGTATTACGGTTTTTGCCTTTTCGTCAATTGTATAGTCAGTGTCTTTCTGGAGTTTCGGGATAATCCTGTCTATCTTATAATATTTGTCAGTTGATTCTTCAGACGGCCCGGAAATGATGAGAGGGGTTCTTGCCTCGTCAATAAGGATGCTGTCCACCTCGTCAACTATTGCATAGTTAAGTTCCCGCTGGACATACTGGGATATATCGTATTTCATGTTATCCCTGAGATAATCAAAGCCGAACTCGTTATTTGTTCCGTATGTAATGTCAGAGTTGTAAGCGGCTTGTCTCTGTTCGTCGGTAAGTCCGTGCACAATGACGCCCACGCTCATCCCGAGGAAATTGTAAATAGGCCCCATCCACCTGGCATCCCTTCTTGCAAGGTAGTCGTTTACTGTAACGATATGCACACCCCTGCCTTCAATGGCATTCAAATAAACAGGGAGGGTGGCAACAAGGGTTTTGCCTTCGCCGGTCTTCATCTCAGCTATCTTGCCCTCGTGAAGCGCTATGCCGCCGAGGAGCTGGACATCGAAATGCCTCATCTTAAGCGTCCTTTTTGAGACTTCCCTTACAACAGCAAATGCCTCCGGCAGCATATCATCAAGCGTTTCGCCGAGTTCAAGCCGTTTTTTGAATTCAGGGGTTTTATTCTTTAGCTGGCTGTCGCTTAGGATGCTTATTTTCGGTTCAAGTGAGTTTATCTGCTCAACAAGCGGCAGGAGACGTTTGATTTCTCTCTCATTTTTTGTGCCGAATAGTTTTTTAAGTAATCCGCTGACCATTGTTTATAGTAAAATTAAATGCTGTCGGATTTCAAGGAAGCCGCTCCCGTCTCTTGAATAAATGAACGCATATCCTTTATGATTAAAGAAGATAATAATGGAGGGGCTTTATGGTATCAAAGGAACAGATCGAAGTTGTTCTTGAAAAAGTAAGAGTGGGGCTAAGGTCTGAGGGCGGCGATATAGAGTTTGTGGATATAAAAGATAATGTCATGTATGTAAAACTGAAGGGCGCATGTGGGACATGTCAGATGTCCACGCTTACGATGAAGAACTGGGTGGAGGCAACTATCAAGCGCGAAATCCCTGAGATTACCGCTGTTCAGGCAGTATGACCTTGCAGGGAGGGATAGGTAGATGACAAGACGCAATTTTATTTTTTCCCTTCTGTCTCTTAAGGTATTTCTTTCCTCATTTTTCTCCTCTAAAAATGCTCACGCCTCTGGCTCTGCTGATGTCAAAGATATAAGGCAGTGGTCGTCAAAAGGATATACAAGGGTGGCTGTTTACCTTTCTGCACTTGTTGAGTTCTCAAACAAACGAATCTCAAATCCAGACAGGCTTTATTTTGACCTGAAAAACACTAAAATCTCAAAAGAGATAAATACGACGCTTCCTGTCGGAGACGGGATATTAAAGACAGTCAGGGCAGGGCAGTTCAATCAAGATACTGTGCGGGTAGTGCTGGACTTGGAGGAGATAAAGGACTTTAAGGTTTTTATGCTTGATGGCCCTGCAAGGCTTATTATAGATGTCTACGGACATAAGAAGACAGCCAAAACTAAAGATATAGTTCCAGCCTTAACAACAATAGTTCTTGATCCAGGGCATGGCGGCCACGATCCCGGAGCAGTAGGCGCTAACGGGCTTTATGAAAAGGATGTTGTTCTGGATATTGCCTTAAAGCTTAAGAGAGTGCTCTCAGAAAACCAGGCGTTTAAGGTTTTTCTGACAAGGGAAAGGGATATTTTTATCCCGCTCGAAGAAAGAACTGCTTTTGCCAACAGCAAGAACGCAGACCTTTTTATATCAATACACACAAATGCAAGCCCCAATAGAAGCGCAAGGGGCATTGAAACATATCTGCTTAACTGGACTAATGACGAAGAGGCTATAAGGGTAGCGGCAAAAGAGAATGCAATATCCATTAAAAAAATGAAGGCTCAAATGAATAAATTTAAGAGCGAGGTAAGTGTAATACTCGGCGACCTTATAAGGGATAACAAGAGAGACGAATCTATAAAACTTGCAAATTATATTCAGAACTCTATCATATCGGAGTTAGGCGAAAAATATAGCGAAGTCAGAAATCATGGCGTTAAAAATGCCCTCTTTTATGTGCTTTTCGGCGCAAAGATGCCTTCTGTTCTTGCAGAGGTTTCATTCATAAGCAACCCAGTGGAAGAGAAGCTGCTGAGAAAAGAAGATTACAGGGAATATATCGCAAAGGCAATGGCTGACGGAGTTAATACCTATGCAGCTGCAATGCCCTCTGAGCAGAAAATTGCAGGACGTCATAGATCGGTCGGAGCGGAAAAATAACCTTGCCTCCCGAGTTAAAAATTGTCCTGTACCTTATTTTTATTGTCGCTCTCTTTTTAATCCAGGACCTCTCTGTATATATCCTTATACTGATTGCGCTTTCAATATTGCTGCTGAGAATCCCCATAGCGTCGCTTAAAAGGGGATGGCTGCCCATAAGCCTTTTTCTTGCCTTTACTTTTATGAGCAATATCTTTTTCAGCCACGGAAAGATTCTATATAATCTTGGTCCGATTGTCATTACAGCAGAAGGGATGCATATTGCGGCGATAAGGACACTGCGGATATTCTTTATGGTTGCAGGCGCAAAGATCCTCACAGCATCAACCCCGCTGGATGTCCTTGTAGCAGGGCTTGGCAATATATTAAAGCCCCTTGAAAAGACAGGACTGCCTATCAATGATTTTTTTGAAACTATGGGGCTCACGCTGAAGTGTTTTCCAAAGCTCAAAGATTATCTGGCGGAGAATTACAGAAATCATAAAAATAAGGAAGAGAACAGAGGATTTTTTGGAAATGCCAGGATAATCTCTTTATTCCTTTTGCCGATATTCATACAGAGCATACAAAATCCGGAAGTATTCTTTAAGGAGCGGGAAGAAACGCAGGACAAGACGACGTGTGTTTAACGTTCCCGTTGCAAAAGAAGCCTGAAGGGTTTGGTCTACTACTCGCAGATATGGTAGCCTTTTTGCATCGTGTTATCTGCCGCTGCGGGCAGGTTTGTTATGAGTCATCATCTTTACCACGAATACGAACTTTTGTTTCTTCAACGATCCATAAGTGTTGTATTAAAGGTTCACGGTCAATAAGAGACATAATGCTGCGAAAAACTTTGATAACGTGATTCTTTGCTTGACTTCCAATTCTTAGAACAATGATGCCCGGAAATTCTTCTGGTGGATATGCCCTAATGTCAGAAAAATCCGTATCCAAAGTTACCAGAACACGATGTTCAGTTTTGCACACATCTATAAGAATAGGGTCTTTTATGCCTTGTAATTGCTGGTCATTTACAGTTTTTGCATCATAACCGGCGCCGACAAGCAGATCTGCAATTTCAAGCGGTAGGTTCTCATCTATCTTGAACTGCATCTTTACTTATGCCGGCACTGATACCAGTCTTTCATTAGACAGTTCTGCAGCATATGCAATAGCTGCTTTAATATCTTCTGGCCTCAGTGATGGATAACTTTTTAAAATTTCCGTCTCTTTGATGCCTTCTGCCAAGTTATCCAGAATAACCGATACCATAATCCGCGTTCCTTTAATACAGGCTTTCCCATGACATACAAGCGGGTCAACACTTATTCTTTCTCTCCAGTTCATGTCTTATCTCCTTTCTGCATAAAAGATAACATAATTGTATCATAACATGACGAGGCATTTGGTTATAAACCTCAAGCGCTTTGTTATCTGCCACTGTGGGCATTTTTTATTTTAAAGAGGCAATTCGAGCACTTTTCATTCATAAAAAATACGGGAAGTGTTGTCCCCTTTTTCTTTTCTTTAAATCAGTTCCCTCTTTTCTTTTGCCATTGTTATATTGCAAGAACTGACCACTTTTCCTCTGTCTCCTAAGTTTTTAAAAAGAAAGAATAACCACGCCGACAATAGAAATTATCAAACCTGCTCCCCATCCTATTAAGGCTTTTGTTTGTCTGGTTTCTTCACGCATCGCGTAGTAAAGGACATAAGCAGGTATGATGTGTCCTGCTCGACATTTTCGGAACAACTATTTTGAGTTTAAAGTTAGTCCCACCA
>JASEHP010000094.1 GCA_030018605.1 Thermodesulfovibrionales bacterium | reverse complement strand
CTCTTATGAATCCGCGCTCAATGTCAGAATGAATCTTTCCAGCTGCCTTCTGCGCGTCCGTGCCTTTCTTTATTGTCCACGCCCTGACCTCATCCTCTCCAACTGTAAGAAATGATATAAGGCCTAGAAGGTCGTACGAGACATGGATTAATCTGTTCAATGCAGGCTCCTGAATGCCAAGGTCGCTCAGAAACGCATCCGCCTCCTCAGGAGATAACTGCGCAATCTCCATCTCAATTTTGCCGCATAAAGACAGTAACGAGTGACGGGTGACAGGTAACAAGTTATCATTGCGTTTGGTAAATAACTCTTTAATCTCTTTTTCTAATTCCTTAATCTTTTCCGTATTTAAATCTTTCTCTGCGACATTCAGAACAACAATTACAGGCTTTATTGACATAAACTGGAGATTCCTCATTGTCTTTTGTTGTTCCTCTGAGAATTCAATATCCCTGAGAGGCATTTCCTTTTCCAGAATCCCCTTGCATTTCATGAGAACCTTCCTTTCCGCCTCGTCGGGCTTTTTGCCTCTCTTTTGCCCTTGTTCCATCCTCTCAAGCCGTTTTTCAACAAGTTCCAAATCTCCGTAAACCATCTCAAGTTCTACAGTCTCCGCATCACGCAGAGGATTCACGCCTCCAAGAGGATGAACTACGGATTCATCCTCAAAACCTCTGATAACATGGACTACCGCATCAACGTCTTTAATGAGGTCGGAAACTTTTTTGTTCTGCTCAATATCGCCTTTTGTAATGCCTATATAATCAACATATTCTACTGTTGCATATGTTGTTTTCTTCGGCTTATAAATCTCTGATAGTTTTTCAATCCTTGAATCAGGGACTTTTACGACGCCGAGATGAGGCTCTGCCATGAGAGTGGGATATATTGTCGTTTCAAGGTTTAAGCCTGTCAGGGCATTAAATATTGTTGTTTTTCCTGAATTCGCAAGTCCGGTAACAGCTATCTTCATCCGATTTCCTTTCTCATAGGGAGTTGCTTCTTAGAACAGCCCCTTAGGTATATTTATCCCGAGATGCTGGTATGCGTGCTTTGTGGCGAATCTGCCTCTTGGAGTCCTTTCAAGAAAACCTTCCTGAAGAAGATACGGCTCATAAACATCCTCTATCGTTTCTTTGTCTTCCCTCAAGGCAGCTGAAAGAGTATCCACGCCAACAGGGCCTCCTCCGAATTTCTCTATTATTGCAGAAAGGAGTTTCCTGTCTATGTCGTCAAGCCCCTTTTCATCAACGTCAAGCGCAAGAAGAGAGTCCTTTGTTATCTTAAGGTCAATGGCGCCGTCTCCTTTCACCTGCGCAAAATCCCTTATTCTTCTTAAAAGCCTGTTCGCAATCCTCGGCGTGCCCCTTGAACGCAGCGCAATCTCAAGCGCGGCATCATCCTTAATCTCTATGCCGATAATCCCCGAAGACCTCAGCACAATTTTTTTAAGCTCAGAGTGCCCATAAAATCCCAGCCTGTTTATCACGCCGAACCTGTCCCTCAAAGGAGATGTGAGAAGCCCTGTCCTTGTTGTCGCGCCTATAAGGGTAAATTTGGGGAGGCTTAATTTCAGCGTCCTTGCATTAGGCCCCTGCCCGATGATTATATCAAGCTGGTAATCCTCCATTGCCGGATAAAGAACCTCTTCCACTATCCTTGGCAGGCGGTGTATCTCATCAATAAAGAGTATGTCAAAGTCCGACAGGTTCGTAAGTATAGCGGCAAGGTCTCCCGACCTTTCAAGCACGGGGCCTGACGTTGACCTTATATTGACCTTAAGCTCGTTAGCTATTATTGTCGCAAGCGTTGTCTTACCAAGCCCGGGAGGCCCGCAGAAAAGAACATGGTCTAAAGGTTCATTTCTCTGTCTTGCGGCAGTGATGAATACTCCGAGATTTTCCTTTATCTTTTCCTGTCCGACAAAATCATTGAATGTCTTTGGCCGCAGATTAAGCTCGTAGGTTAGGTCTTCCTCTTTTATTACAGGATTTAACGTCCTTTCGGGATTATCGTCTTTACGTATCATTTGGATTACCCGTGAGATATTTTAAAGATTCTTTGACTAAAGTTTCTATATCCTTATGCCCTTTTTTGTAAGCCATCTCAAGCGAGTCTATCGCCTCTGCCTTTTTATATCCGAGATTAACAAGAGCTGAAAGCGTATCTTCAAAAACCCTGTCTCTAACTTTTCCCAAACGCGGGAGTTTTTCTCTCAGTTCGAGTATTAACCTGTGCGCTGTCTTCTTGCCAAGCCCGGGTATGCGGCACAGAAGGGCAACATCCTCTTCTTCGATCGCGCGCATAAAATCATCATGGGATATTCCCGAAAGTATGTTTAAAGCCATTTTGGGCCCAATGCCTGTTACACCGAGAAGGGTTGTGAATATCCTTTTTTCATCCTCGGTTGCAAATCCGTATAACTGAAGAGCATCTTCGCGGACATGAGTATAAATATTTAGAAAAACCGCGCTTCCTTCTTCAGGGAGATTTGAGAGTATGCTTAAAGGGACATTCACCTGATAACCCACGCCGCCGGCTTCCACGATGACGTTATCGGGCCTTCTTGAAATCAGCTTTCCTCTTAATGAACCAATCATTATGCCTCTGCAAGCTGCATTGAGATAACCTTTGACACTCCGGGCTCTTCCATTGTTATCCCGTAGATATAATCAGACGCCTCCATCGTAACCCTGTTATGCGTTATCACTATGAACTGGATATTGCTTGAAAGTTCTCTCAGCATTCTGCTGAATCTTCCGGTATTGGAGTCGTCCAGCGGAGCATCTGCCTCATCAAGGATACAGAGCGGAGTCGGCTTTATAAGAAAGCTTGCAAACAAAAGAGACAAGGCAGTCAGCGCCTTTTCTCCGCCTGAAAGAAGGGTTATGTTCTGCAATTTTTTGCCGGGAGGCTGCGCGATTATGTCTATGCCTGTTTCAAGGATATTGCTTTCATCCGTAAGAATGAGTTCCGCCCTTCCGCCTCCAAAGAGTGAGAGAAAGACCTCAGAGAATTTTACCTTCAGCAGCTCAAACGCCTCTCTGAGTTTTTTCCTTGTTGTGCTGTTTATCTTTGTTATCGCCTCTTCAAGTTCGGCAATGGACCTGTTGAGGTCTTCCTGCTGTTTTGAGAGAAACTCATACCTGGTCGTTAATTCTTCATACTCTTCAAGCGTGCCGAGGTTGACAGGCCCGAGCTCCTGTATCTTTGCCCTGAGTTCAGTTAGACGCTCTTCGTCTTCCGGCAAGATAGGCTCTGTCTCAAGCGAATCTATTTCTGTCCCGTAATTCTGTCTTATATTTTCAGTGAGGTTTTCAATCTTCAGCCTGTGCTCTGCTCTCTCTACATCAAGCCTTGAGACTTTAGATGTGAGAGCATCTATCTCATGCCTGAGCGCCTTGACTGCCTGCTCATATGAGAGCATCTGCTGGTTTTCCTGTTCAAGCGCCTCTTTCCTTGCAGATATGTCGTCCCTAAGCCTGTCTGCATTTAAAACCATGCCTTTTATTTTCTCTTCGTTTTCTCCGGATTCTGCCTCTCTCTGTGAGATGCGGTCTTCAACAGACTTCATCTCTTCAGTTAGCAAATTGTCCTTCTGCGACAGTTCTTCCAGAGCATTGCCTGTTGTTTCTATTTCTTTCTGCACTGCCTCTATCTTTTCTTTATGAGCGGTTATTGACAGTCTGAGGTCTGTTATATGCGAGCGGTCTTCTTCATACTTCATCTTCTTCTGGATTATCTCTTCCAAGAGGGCTGCCATATCTTTTTCTATGGCGCTCTTTTCTGATTCTCTCGTCCTTATTGCTTTTTCCTTCTCGCTTATCATGCTTTTTAGTGATTCCTTTTCCCTGACAATCTCTTCAACTTCTATTGCAAGATAGGCAAGTTTCCTGTCTGTCCTGTCTTTTTCTTCCTGATAGTTTGCAGAGGTAAGTTTTGAAAGCGACATCTCTTTTTCCGCATCAACAATGGCAGCCTCGATGTCCTTTATGCCGGATTCCCTATCTGAAAGTTCCTGCTGGAGCCGATTGATGTCTTCCTGAAACATAGATATTGAATCTGTTTTCTGGCCTATTAACTCTTCAATCTCCCTTAACTCTCTTTTCCTTTTTAAAACGCCTCTGCCTTCTCCGCCTATGACCGCACCCGAGGGCTCTACAATCTCGCCATCAAGAGTAACAAAGAAGAAATTGTTTCCGGACTCTCGCAATTCAAGGGCTGTTTTCAGATCTCTAACAATGAAAATATTTCTTAGAAGATTTTTTGCAATGCCCGCGAACTCTGCATCTACCCTTACAAAATCCAATGCCCTTCCGATTATGCCTGCTGGGACGTCAGACGGCTCATCCGTTATTCTGGAATCAAGAGGGATAAAAGACATCCTTCCCATGCCCTTTGACTTCAATGTGGAAATAGCGGTTTCAATATCAGCAAGGGATTTGAGTATGAACGAATTTATTTTTTCTGAAAGGGCGTTTTCAATTGCCTTTTCATACTCCGAGTCAACATTGAGTATATCTGACAGCGAAGAGACAATATGGAGATTAGCGCCGTCCTGAAGTATTTCACGGGTAGGCGCATCAAGCACGAGTTCCTTCAAGGATCCCATGCGGGATATGTTTGACGCAAGGTCTTCTTTTGTCTTTGACAGTTCATCCCTGAGATGTTCAATCTTCTCCCTTAAAGAAGAGACCTCTGATGTATAGATGGTCTTCTTTTCACTGAGTAGAAGGACCTCGGCGTTTTTGTCCCTGAGCGAACCCTCCACATCCCTTATTGATAAATCAATCTCACCTAAAACTTTCTTTGAATCCTCGGTGTCTTTTACAAGCGAAACTTCCTTGCGCTCCAGCGCCTCAAGAGACGCCTGCATCCTGCCTGTCTCATTTCTGAGAGCGCTAAGCTCCTCTGATGCGCTGAATACATCTCTGCGCTTTGAATCCACAGAGCTTTCTTTTTCCGAGAGCTCGTTTTCTACCGACTCAACAAGCTCATTTTTCAGCCTTAGTTCTTCTTTAAGCCCTTCCATATCACCGGAAAGTCTTGCGTCTGTTCCGTTCAGTTCGCCGAGTTTTTCCGACAACTCATTTCTCTTGGTTTCAAACTCTTCTCTCTGAGCAAAGAGTTTTGCCAGATATTCTTTCAGGTTGTCCCTGTCAGTGTTGAGTACCGCTATTGCCGTTTCGGTTTCAGCTATTGCCTTCTCCGCATCTCTGAATTCCTGCTGTATTACTTCAAGGGCTTTTTCTTTTTCAAAAATTCCAAGGCGGTTTGTTTCTGAAATGTTTTCAATCTTTGTGAGTTCAGCCTTTTTCAGGGCTTCATTTTCTTTAAGGGCAGTGAATTCCGCAAGTATATTTTCCAGCGACTCTCTCAGCGCATGATAGTCTCTCTTTGCAAGCTTGAGCTCAATTGCCCTCGTTTCCGCCGAAAGTTTTTTATACCTCTCAGCTTTTTTTGCCTGCCTGTCAAGCGCATTTATCTGTCTTTTTACCTCTGAGACAATGTCGTTTATCCTCTGAAGATTTAATCTTGACGCCTCAAGTTTATTCTGAGCCTCTGTCTTCCTGACTTTGTATTTCATCACGCCGGCTACTTCCTCTATGATGAACCTTCTGTCCTGCGGCTTGGAATTGAGTACGGCTGCTATCCTGTCCTGTTCAAGTATTGAATAGCTCTTCACTTCAAGCCCTGTGTCAAGGAACAGGTCTTTTATGTCCTTAAGCCTGCATACGGATTTGTTTGCCATATACTCGCTCTCGCCGGATCTGTAGAGCCTTCTTGTCACGGATGTGAAATTCTCGGGGTCATCGCCATTGTCCTGCGTGGGGTCTCCCATGCCTGATACAACAAGCGTTACCTCTGCCATCCCCTTGGGTTTTTTTGTTGAAGAGCCGTTGAATATCACTTCCTCCATCTTCTCGCCCCTCAGGCTCTTTGCGCTCTGCTCGCCCAGCGCCCAGCGGAAGGCATCCACTACATTGCTCTTTCCGCAGCCGTTGGGCCCGACTATGCACGTAATCCCGGGATGGAGATTAAACGCAGTTCTTTCGGAGAAAGACTTAAAACCTATGAGTTCGATTTTTTCTATACGCATAAGAAAAATTAGCAGCGAATTTTATGTAGTATAACTTAAGAATACATTCAAGACAAGGGCTCGCATTAAATCATCTAAAATGTAACCCAAAACATATGGTATAGGGGGTTACAGGTGGAG
>JASEHP010000093.1 GCA_030018605.1 Thermodesulfovibrionales bacterium | reverse complement strand
TTTTAGATGATTTAACCAGTACCTTCCCGGTTACATTTTAGATGATTTAATGCGATCAATTGAATTTACCGGCATTTTTGGGTATAATTCTACAATTTGTATGGAAGACAGAGATAAGAAATATTTGCTTGAAGCGATTCTTTTTCTTTCAGGCGAGCCTGTAACATTGTTGTCTTTGAAGGACGTCACTGAGATGCAGGATACGGAACTCAAAAAAATTATGGATGAGCTTATAGCTGAATATAAAGAAAGAAACGGAGGAGTCCTGATCGCCGAGATAGCCAACGGCTATCAGATGATAACAAACACGGCGTATGCTCCATTCCTGAAAAAATTCAGGGCTAAGAGCGCCTCTGCAAAACTTTCAGTATCAGCCCTTGAGACATTGGCAATAATTGCATACAGGCAGCCGATCATCAAAGCTGAGATAGAACAATTAAGGAGCGTAAATTCAGACGGAGTTGTAAAGACGCTCCTTGACAGAAAACTTGTAAAGATACTCGGGAGAAAAGAAGCTCCGGGCAGGCCGTTGCTTTATGGGACGACAAAAGAGTTTCTCCAGTATTTCGGATTAAAAGACCTGACAGAGCTCCCTACGCTCAGGGACATAGAAAGGGAAGAGGCCGCATAATGACAGGAGATATTATATGAAAAGATTTTGCCTTGTTGCCGCGATATTATTAATCTTCTCAGCGCATAGCTATGCAGATGTGACATACACAACAAAAAGAGGCGACACGCTTTCCAGAGTTTCAAAGAAATTCAAGGTTAGTGTTCAGGAAATCCGCCACCTCAATAATCTTAAAAAATCAGCAAAACTGAAAATAGGACAAACCTTAATAGTTAAAAAAACAGGACCGAAAACTTATACCGTCAGGAAAGGCGACAGCATTAACAGGATTGCAAAGAAATTCAATATTGATGTTGAGGAGCTAAAAGACATCAATCTGCTTGACTCCGATTCCTTAAAGCCAGGGCAGAAACTCCTCCTTGAATCTGAGCCTGAGATTGAAATCGCAAAAATAAACTTAGAGGAAGAGATAAAGAATATTTCGGAATCCGAAGAGATTACCGGTATGAACGCAAAAGACAGGCTCATATTATTCGCAAAGAAATTTATCAATATCCCGTATAAATTTGGTGGGAACAGCATTATTATAGGCATTGACTGTTCAGCATACGTCCAGAGGGTTTACAGCCTCGTCGGGATAACTCTCCCGCGTTCGGCAAGGCTTCAGTTTAAAGAAGGAGAAGTCGTTGACAGGGATTCCCTTTCTATCGGTGACCTTGTATTTTTCCGTGCTTATGCCTCATTCCCTTCTCATGTGGGCATATATCTCGGGAACGACCTCTTTATACACGCATCTTCAAAAGATAAAAAAGTCAGCATAGACAGCCTTAAAACTCCATACTACTTCAAGAGGTTTATAGGCGGAAAACGTTTCATCACGGACAATGCGGAGATAGAAATAACAAAACAGATTCACGAAGGATAGCATCAGCCGTCATTTTTCACTTCCTCACTTCATAACCCACTGTCTTTTCCGCCAATAACAACACATCCATTTCAGACAGTTCTTTCATGAGGTCGGTAATAGTAACTTCGCCTGACTTTTTCTCAGAGATGAAATCAATATATTCCTTTGTTGCTGCTATAAGAATTGTTTCAACCGCCCGGCTGAGGTTTTTGGGCACTCGCACCTTCATTTTTAATCCAAGCGTTCTCTGCTTTTCATCAGGGAATGTAAATAAGGAATTTGCAGGGATAACTTCACTTTTGAAATAATCATTTGGATACAGCTTGGTAACCAGCCCGTCCTGACTTATATTGAAGATATGGATATAGGCATCAGAATTGACTTTTGCCCGTATCTGAATTTCGTCATTATCCTGAAAGACTATCGCGGTGCTTGACGGAGATGAACCATATCTGTTAACAGAGGCATTCAGAATCTTCAGAGTGCTTTTTTCTCTGCCTTCAAGAGCTTTTACATGTGCCCTTATCTTTGTGTAATAAACAATTTGTTTCCCTTCTTTTTTTACATCATCTAATAAAATTTCCTCTTTCACAATCACGCCCCTTGTGGCTGATGCGACAAGGTCGCTTATAAGCTGAAAGTTATACACAACAGATGAGCCGTGAACAATCACTCCTGATGCCTGCTCAATAGCAGCCCGTCGTGCATTGTTGAGCGCAAGCGCCTTTGCTTGAGCTTGAGTCATGTCTTCGCCAAGAACCGTCTCTCCTTCTTTTTCTATAACCTGAATATTGTCCTGCTTTGCTTCTGCGAACATAGGAATAAATGCACATAAACAGATAAAGAGCGATACTTTTTTTATCATTTCAATTTCACCATCACCGCATCTTTATCCCCGACTATTTCCGGCATTTGTTCACGGTCATTATAGAGTATTCGCGCCTGCTCAGGAACATTCTTCATGAGATAGTCTTTAAGCTCCCCAACCGTTATCTGTCCGTTGCCGTCAGCATCTGCCCTGCCTCCTAACCCCTGAAGAAAATAGTAGGTAAAAATACCATGTTGTTTTTTACGATACCAGCTTGCCACCTGTTTCCCTGAAGAAGCAGTAAATACCACTCCGTTTTTTATGGTAAGCAATGGGTTGGTAACCTCAAAGGTCACAGGGCTTGCATCTTTGATGATTGGCTTTGGTCTATCGTCTCCGGTAAAGCCCTGATAACATGCATCCACAACAACAGTCACGCTCTTTGCTTTTAATGACTCCAGTTGTTTGTAAAACTCCTTTACCGAATAACCAGTTGTCTTAATATCACGCGGGTCATAATTATAAGGGACAAAATATGGTTCACCTGAATTTGTATCAGGCACGCCGTGACCGCTGTAAAATACAAAGACATCCGAAACACCCCGCTTTATCTTATTTTTAAGGCGTGTATTAAAAAAACTTTTTAATTTTGTTAATTCTGCATTTTCGTCGTAAAATTCTGTGATATTCGCCTCATTATAACCGAGCGTTTTGACGAGATATTCTTTCATAGCCATTGCATCCCGCCTAGCAAAGTCCACGCCCTGAATATCTTTATTTTCAAACTTTGAAATTCCTATTACCACCGCTACTGCATTAGGATTCCTCATGGCAGTAACAGGCGGTGTATCAACATCATCCTCTGCAATCCTTGTAACTGTAATCTCTTTTTTGGCAGAAATATTATCGGCATTATATGCAGTAATGACAATCCTGTTTTCACCTTCTTTTAAAGAGATATTTTTGACTACTCCTTTTTTGCGTAAGGTAGGCTTTTCATCAAGCACTACGCTTCCGTTTAGCGTTACCTTTATACTTTCTACACTTCTGCTGTCAGATACCTCAAAGGCAAGGCGAATGCTTTCGTCGCCGGTGCTTTCATTGCTCTGAGGAGCTTTCAATAGAATTACAGGTCCTGATTGTGTCTTAGCAACCGTGCTGACTTTAGTCTTCTCTTCATCAGAAACATCAACGACAGAAACACCTTCCTCTCTTATATTCAAGGCATATTGAGAGACCAAAGGAGAAAAGTCATTCTGAGTAACAGTAACGCCTATATAAGCATCTCCAACCTTAATCCTCCGCAAAGTCGAAAGCTGAAACTTTACTGTCTCGCTCTTTGCATTGGCAGGTATCTTTCCGATTAATGCCTCTGTCTGCCCGATAAGCTTAAGATTTTCGTCCCTGCTTTCAATCTTGATTTTTACGCCTTCTGCAGGCAGATTGCCGTCATTTACGACATAAAGTTCAAGAATAGCCTGCTCTCCTTTTTCAATGCTGCCGCCTCCACTTTTGCTTAAAAGATTTGTTTTATATGCAAGTTTCGGACTTTTTACATCAACAGGAATCTGGATTATATCGGCAACTGATGAAAAGTCAGACTGTGCTATAGTGATATTCAAGGGAACTTTTGCTTCTACAAATGTCCTCGGAACTGAAATGTTGATTGTCTGCTTAGGCGCAGATGTCTGCTCTTTCAAATCGCCTATCTCTATCCTTGAACTGGAAAGACTTAATCCACTATTTGATGTCAGATTAACAAACACTTTCCTTGCCGGTATCTGCCCGCTGTTATTAAGTGTGAGTTCAAGTTCATAGCTTTCGCCGTTTGTGATTGAGTTTACCTGATTCCCTTTTGAATAAATGCGATAGGCATACTGGATATTCGGAGACCTTTTGGCAAATACAAAAACTGCCTTCTTTTCTGCGTTATTGACGCCTCTAATGTCACCGACTTTTAGATTAGTTGAGATTTCCTTTGCATCAAAGTTCCTCGGCACAGTGAACGCCACCTTTGCCTTTACAATCTCTCCCTGCGGAATAGTCCCAACAAGAATAGAATCCCTTACCCATTGAATGCCTGATATCGTATCAGCCGTATTTAGATTGACCCCTATTGCCTTGCCTGCGCCGCTATTTTTGATAAAAGCCGTTAATTCTATAGTCTCACCGCTTTCTATGATGCCGTTTCCATTGCCCTTTGCAAGTCCTGTATCTCCGTCATTTATCTCTGTTGATATTATTTCAAGCTGAGGTCTTTCAAGTCTTGCAGTCGGCACATACATTGCAACCTTTTTCGCATCGTATCCGCGCTTCTCTTTTAGATTAAATTGAAAAGCCGCCTTGCCGTCCGCAATATCAAGCCCAGCCTTAAGAGGAATTTTTATCTCTTTTGTCTCACTCGGCTGAATATCACCGATAGTAATATTTTTATCAAAAGTAATTCTTGGATTATCAGATGAAATCTCAAGATTTGTCCCGTAACCCGACCCCTTGCCGGTGTTCTTAACTATTACAATAATCTCGGCATTTTCCCCTGCATCAAGGGAGTTATTCGGAAGAAAGCCGCTGCTGTCAGAGAAGCGGATATTAAGAGCAAGGTCAGAAGGCAAGGCGCGCTCTTCGGATTTGGTTTTGGCTAATTGCGTGAATTTGTGTTCCGCTGTTCTCAATAACTCATTAAAAGCACTACTCATTGCTTTACCGATGGGCGCCAAATAATCGCCGCTAATACTAAGGTTGAAGCCAGAGCCTTTACTACAATACGCTTCAGAAGATGAGGATTTAGACTCCCCTTTGCCAGTAAAACTTGCAATATGATTATTTTTTGCATCTCTTACTTCTATCTGGTACTCAGTCGATGCACTAATCCAGATAGGATCTCCTTTTATTATGTGCAATGGATATAGGCGTACTCCGCGTTCAAGAGCTTCTTTTCTGTCATACGATGTAACAATTTTAAAATCAGGGATAAGTATATAATCGTAATCACCTTTATTTCTAATCTCTGTAATGTCTTTATAGATATCCACCTTATTAAATAGAGCGGACAATCCCTTTGTTAATAATTCTTCATTCCCCATCCCCACAGCATTTTTAGCATGTATAACTCCTCTTTTTTCAAAATCAAACATACCCCCAAAGCGGTAATTGTTACCCGTCGCTGGGTTATTGTTCCGGTAGCCACACGCTGAGTATATAGTGGTTTCATGCACCTCGTTCTTTAACCCATAACTGATAATAAGCGCAACTTTTAGATCAAGTTTTTCACCTGCATAATTTATTGAAAAACTCGGAGATGTAAGAGTGTTAATAGAGCACGAAGCGAGGGAGATGATTAAAAAAATTGTCACAATCTTTAGTCGTATACTCATCTCATCCTCTTAATGTCCGCATATCTATGCATTTCTATTTCATCCTCTGCCCGCAGCCTGTGCAGAAATTGGCATTTGCAGAATTCTCCTTTCCGCACTGAGGGCAGAAGATGCCTTTTGTTTTTGGAGCAGGCGTACTCTTTGGGATTTTAGAAATTGTTACCTTAACTGCTTTTCTTGTTATTAAAACCATGCCGAAAAGGAGCAAAATGCCAGTCAATGCTATTGCACCAAGAATCATCGGTTTTCATGAATGGAACGTGCTCACAGTTGCTTATTCACCATTCAAATGCCTATTCCAAATAGTTTCTGCTACCATCATTACGCCGTCTGCAAATTCCTTGCTAGGATTATACTTCAGCAACGCACGCCCACGTCCTACATTGGTTGGTTCATACTTGCCAACAATTTTTAGAAAGTTACCAACGCTCATGATAGCGTCGGGCCATTCTGCAAGATTAAGCTTGCCGTCTCTGTCTCCGTCTACAGCGTACTTCAAATTCGCTGGCATGAACTGCACATTGCCGATTGCTCCGCCCCATGAACCTTTCATGTCAAACGGATTAATTCCGGCTTTCTTGCAGACTCGCAGCAA
>JASEHP010000092.1 GCA_030018605.1 Thermodesulfovibrionales bacterium | reverse complement strand
CTGACATGCAGCACAGGGGCCATTACAGAATTTCAACTAACAATGGGATTGACACACCGTGACCGCACTCGATAAGATAAAAAAAATAACAGAATTTCTTAGAAGTTGCGGCATTGAGGATGCGCATAAAGAATCGGAAATCATCGTCACTCATGCGCTCAAAATAGATAGGACAGTTCTTTACAGGGATAACCCTGTTATTTCCAAAAAAAATGCAAAAGGTATTGACGTTGTTCTTCAGAGGCGCGCTAAAAGGGAGCCGCTTCAATACATCCTCGGCTATGTGGAGTTCTGCGGCTTGAAGATAAAGGTCGGCAAGGGCGTCCTTATCCCAAGGCCTGAGACGGAATTGCTTGAGGAAGAAGTCATAAAGGCCGTAACACGTAACACGTTACACGTTACAGAAAAAACTCAGAACTCATTACACATTACGCCTCACGCATTACATATTATTGACCTCTGCACAGGAAGTGGCTGCCTTGCGCTTGCGATAGCAAAACATTTTCCGGACGCCGATGTATACGGGACTGATATTTCAAAAGACGCGATAAGATACGCAAATGAGAATGCAAGGCTTAATAATATAGCGAATGTATCATTTCTTAAAGGCTCGCTGTTTGAGCCGTTAAAACAGATTATGTTCTCAGATGTGCAATCCTTTAAGTTCGACGTGATTGTCTCAAACCCTCCTTATATCAGAAGCACTGACATGCCGAATCTTCAGCCTGAGATAAACAAGTGGGAGCCGAGGAACGCGCTTGATGGAGGCGAAGACGGGCTCAATTATTACAGAACGATATTTTCAGAGGCGCAGAAATACTTAACCCCTCCTTGCCCCCCCTTGCGAAGGGGGGGATGGGGGGGTGGGGTCATCTTTCTTGAAATCGGCGAAGGGCAGGCCGCAGAGGTCTCAGGGATTGCCATGCAGAACGGTTTCGGGAATATCTCTGTTATAAAAGACTATGCAGGCATAGAGAGGATCATAGCTGCAAGAGCATTATAGATTCATAAATTTTTTATATGACATATAACTTGCTAAATCCTTGACTTCAAATTGGAATTTTAATTAAGATAGCAGCAATTTTCCCCGTAGTCTATGACTACGTAGAGGAGGCTCTTTTATGGCAGCCGGCATGCACGAAGTGCTTTTAATGGATGCGATTGTTGATCCCAATAAGATTCCACACAATGTTACTTACGCAGTCCTTGCGTCTGTTATTCTTATAACAGCTGCGCTTGCCATTAGGCGTTCTCTCAGGATGGTTCCGACAGGCTTTCAGAATTTCATTGAGGTTGTTGTTGAGGCATTTCTGAAACTCTCAGAGGAAAACATAGGCCATCACTGGGGGAAGACTCTATTCCCTATAATCGGCACATTGTTTATGTTCATACTCGTTTGTAATTTTATGGGGCTTATTCCTGGGTTTGCATCTCCAACAAGCAACATAAACACAAATGCCGCGATGGCAGTCCCTGTGTTTTTAGCAACACATTATTACGGTATTAAGGTCCACGGGATAAAATACCTAAATCATTTCCTTGGCCCAATTCGTTCTATATTCGCTCTGCCGCTGATGCTATTGATGTTTTTTATAGAATTTATAGGCCATCTTGTCCGACCGGTCACTCTGTCTGTCAGGCTTTTCGGGAATATGGTTGCAAAGCATATAATATTAGGCGTGCTCGCAACTCTTGCCCCGTTGTTTGTTCCAATTCTCATACTCGGACTCGGGACACTGGTCAGTCTTATACAGGCATTTGTCTTTGCCCTTCTTGCCACTCTATATCTTGCCGGTGCTGTTGAGGAAGGGCATTAAATACGAGTTTTGAAGAAAGGAGGAATAAGCGATGAGAAAAATAATCTCGGTAATTTTAATGACACTTGCTCTTGTCTGTTTGTTAACCCCGTTTGTATTTGCAGAAGAGGCTAAGGCTGCTGCTCCGTCAGATTCCAATGTTAAGGCAATGGCTGCTCTTGCCGCTGGGCTTGCAATAGGCATTGCAGCGCTGGGCACAGGTATTGGACAGGGAATCGGTCTTAGCAAGGCATGTGAAGGCGCAGCCAGAAATCCCGGCGCAACAGGTAAGATTCAGTTGTTGCTCATTATCGGTCTTGCGATGATAGAGTCTTTGGCAATCTATGCGCTGCTCGTGGCATTGGGTATTCTGATCAACCAGAAACTTTTTTTCTAAAAAAAGAAAACTGATTAGTTTAAAAGGGCTTCGCCCCGATATTATCGGGACAAGCCCTTTTTTTTATTTTACCTTTGCCCTGTAATATGACGACTTGTATTTATCAGGCTTGAATGGTTTTAGGCGGACTATCTTGCACCCGGGAAGTCTCTCTTTAATCTTTTCCTCTGAAACCCTCTGGTCGTAGCCAAGGGCGATGGTATCCGGTTTTAAATCCTGCAATATTTTTAAAATATCTTTATCTGTGTATCCAAGTAGGGTCTTATCCGGGATACCTGTTTTTTCGACGCTCTCCTTGCGCTCATCTTCATTATGCTCCGGGAGCATGTCCTTTATACGCCTGACATTCTCATCACGAGCAACAATGACGATAAGTTCGTCTCCCAGAGCCTTTGCCTGCCTTAAGAAGTCGGCATGCCCCAGATGGAGATGGTCGAACGTCCCGGCGCATACTACGCGTTTTTTTTTCATAAATATGTCATGGTTTTAAACGGCGCTATTCGATATTAAACGTAGCTACTTCTTTCATGCCCGGAAGATACTGCCCGACAGGAACAAGCTTCTTGTTTTCTTTAACACAATCTATGAGGATTACCCAGAGCTGGTTGAGTTCATTTTTCTCCCTGTCGTTTTCAGGAATCATTTTTATCAATGCGCCTTCAAGTTCGATTTTCATGAGCGCCTCCTTTTATATTTATGATTTTACAATAGCGGATTTAAGACATCGTGTCAAGGCTGACATTACCCTTGCTGAATAACATAAAATTACATTAGACTTTCTCATGACCTCATATGAAGCCATAGGGAGAGTGATTCTTATATTCTTATCATTTACTTTTATCCACAGTCTCTGTGTGACATCCTTCATTAAGTCCCAAACTCAGAGGCTTTTGGGTGGGATATTTGTGAAGGTTTTCTACAGGTTCATTTATACCTGCTAAGGTTTTTACCGAAGATTAGAAAAACAAATAGAAGTTAGTGGGATATTATATCCCGCTTAAACAGCATACTAATCCAAACTTATAAATAGCGGCTTTGACGATTTTTTTATTATCCCTCTCTCCTCTGCCATGTCCAGAAGCTTTCTTACAGCTCTTATACCGTCATCGCCAATGTCAATTGAATAATCATTGGCATAGAGCTTGACATGTTCATCAATAACAGAATCATCAAGTTCCCGAGAATGTTTTTTGATGTATTTCAGAGGCTCATCCCTGTGGCTCATTGCACATTGTACGCTTTCCTCTATAAGTCTCTCAACTTTGCTGATAACATCGATCCCCAGACTTCTCTTTGCGATAATGCATCCCAATGGGATAAGAAGCCCTGTCTCACGCTCCCACCATTCGCCAAGGTCAATAATCTTTTTCAGCCCATAGGATGGATAAGCAAATCGCCCTTCATGGATTATCATGCCTGCATCAACCTTTTCTTCTTTAACCGCACCCATAATTTCATGAAACGGCATCACTTTGACATTACTCCTAAAATCAGGCGCATAAAGCTGTAAAAGAAGATATGCTGTTGTAAGCTTTCCGGGAATTGCTATTGTCTTGCCTTTGAGGTCTTTTATATCACATTCCTTTGAAGCAACAACCAAAGGCCCGCACCCTTTTCCAAGCGCTCCGCCTGAACGCAAAAGACAATAATCATCCCTGAGATTCCCGAATGCATTGTATGAGACTTTTGTTATATCAAGCTCACCCTTAAGAGCCTTCTGATTGAGCGTCTCAACATCAAGGAGGATTTCTTTGAATCTCAAATCACCCGTATTAATCTTACCGTGCACAAGAGCATAAAAAATAAAGGTGTCATTGGGGCAAGGCGAATATCCGAGGGAAAGGGTTCTCATAGGTCGGGCCCCATGCTTATAACAGGCAGTGTTGGCTTAAACGACTTTAGAGATTTTTCGGTAACAGTTCTTAGTGAAATGAAGCGTCCACAGCCTCGACTGTCTGAACCCGAAGGGTGAGTTTCGCGGCTGTAGTGAAATGAACTTAGAACTGTAGAAAAATATCTCAGGAAGTGAAAGACAATACTGCCTGTCATAGTATTTTCTCTTTCATATTTAACGGGCATTCCTCGCATCTCGGCTTGGGTTTGCAAAACATCTTTCCTGCTCTCACAAACAATGCATGATACTCATTGAATAACTTAACATCCTTCTTAAGAGCTGAATGAAAAAGCCCCTGAAACTTTTCGTATGATTCGTCATGCCCTAAAATTTTATGCCGCGAAAGCACTCTCTTGGTGTATGCGTCAATAACAAAAACCGGCTTATCAAGAGCATAGAGAAGTATTGAGTCTGCTGTCTCAGGGCCTATGCCGTTAACGCCGAGCAATTTATGCCGCAAAGAATGCATCTCCTCCTTCTTCATCCTATCCATGCTTCCGTGATAATCGTTCATAAGGAAATTAATAAATGCTTTAAGGCGCTTTGCCTTGAGATTAAAATATCCCGCAGGCCGGATCAATGAAGCAAGCCTCTTTGTGGGCATGTTATGGATTGCTTTAGCGCTCAGGACTTTTTCTTTTTTCAGATTATTTATCGCCTTCTCGACATTCCCCCAGTTAGTATTCTGCGTAAGTATCGCTCCAACAGCAATCTCAAAAGGCGTGTCCCCGGGCCACCAGCGCTGAGGCCCAAAAGCGGCATAGAGTCGCTTGTAGATTTTGATGAGTTCTTTGTTTTTCAGCATGTCAGATACAGCGATTTTCATGTGAGCGCTTGATTTTATTTATAAACGTTATCGTGGTGATCAAATTCTTTGAGATGGGCTTCAAGCTCCATTGTGGTTTTAAAAACCTTCCCCTTGCCTCTGCTCGCCTTTTCAACCCGCCTTACAAATTCCCCCTTGAATGCACTTTCAGGCGGATATATCTGATCTTCCAGTGCAGATATAAGACTTCTGACGACATCGGTTTTTATTCTATCCTCAATTTTGGGAAGCAGTTTCTCAATAAGGGCATCCTCGTCTATGACAAGACTCTTTGCTTTCATCTCCTCACCTCCTATCGCTTTTTCTTCTTGTATTTATTTTACTCTATTTGACGAAAATATTTTATGAGACTTAGTCTTTCCGTCAATTGTTATTCTGCCGAATGAGTAATGACTGATTTTCATAATCTTTTATCCACCTCAAAGTAAACGCCTTTTCTATGGCGTATCCCAAGTATCCAAACTTCGTCTTTCACGATTTTAAAGACAACCCTGTAATCTCCTACCCTCAGCTTCCAGTAGCCTTTAAGAGTTTTTCTTAAAGGTTCACCATACAGATGCGGAGCAGTAACAAGGCGCGTTTCTATGGCTTTTTTTATCCTGTCTCTCAGCTTTGCATTAATCAATGGCAGGTCCATAGATTTAACGTCAGGATGGTATATCGGCTCAAAAGGCAAATTACCAGACCTCGCTGTGCTTCAGCGCCTTTGTTTTACTAAAAGATTTTTCTCTTTTCTCAGCAAACTGAGTCAGTGCTATGTCCTCTTCTATCTCCAGCGCCTCCTTCACAAGATCGCGCACTTTTAATGACAATGAAACACCATCTCTCCTTGCAAGATGCTCTATCCCTACAAAAAGTGGTTTTTCCAGAACAACATTAATTCTTGGATTCTTTGTCGGCATACCCTCACCTCCTTTATAAGTGTAACACTTATAATACACCCTGTCAAGCAACTCATCCAAAATCTTTTAAAGGAAGGACTCAGCCTGCTTTTGCTACAAGGCAGGCGACCTGAATAAGTATTTTTTAGAAGCACTACTTTTTTTCTGAAATGTCTGAGAAGCCTGCTTTCAACGAACAATAGCCCTAATAATTTTCAGGCTAAGCCTCAGCTTGTCCTCATCAGCCTCTTTAAGTAATTTACTTATATTATCAGTCAAGTCTTTACTCCTACTTGACAGGTGCATAAATTCAAAAAGGTCTTTTATTTCTACATTCAATGCCTTAGCTGTTTTCTCCAATGTGTCAAGGGATGGATAGCTTTTACCTACTTCTATTCGGCTTAGATGTTTGGGGTCTATATTTAGGCATAATTACTTTTTTCGGTGTCTGTTTTGGAGTATGGAGAGGATTAATT
>JASEHP010000091.1 GCA_030018605.1 Thermodesulfovibrionales bacterium | reverse complement strand
TCCTCCTTCCGGAGGACTAACTTGCCAGTTGTTCCTGATTTCGTCAAACCCTGCATGAAGACCGCTATGCAGAGTATTTTCTACAAACTCGTAGTCCTTACCTAAATCTATTTTTGATACGATTTTATTGTCTCTTGCGCTTATAAGTTGGTAATTTCCGGTATATTGCTTGTCGCCCTCTTCGCCTCCGCAATAAGACCCTTCCAGAATCTCCACTTTTTCATCTTCAGCAAACAGATACACCTTTACTGCTTCTTTATACTTCCAAACATTTAGTTGTGACCGTCTTAAATTTCTTAACTTCTCAATCTCTTTGGAAACTTTTCCCTGCTTGTTTGCTGTCAACGCCGAGTTAGATTTCAATCCGCCTGCCCATGCTTCAAGGGAAAAACAGATTAAAAACATAAACAAACATACAGCGATGGTCTTGCTTCTATTCATTTAGCACCTCCTTTCTATCTTGGGGTTTATAAATCCAATATTTTCACAGCCATTTTATCACAACCCTTGACATATTTCTATTTTTAATGTTATTAATTGTAGGCTTTTTGCCCCGCAGTAGTGCCGGTGATTAGTGTCAGTGTCAGTAATTTTTAAAACCGACGCTCTACACTGATACTAACTACTAAATGTGGAGGAATTTCATGATGGCTCTTGCAACATTCAAGGGCGGCATACATCCGCCTGACAAAAAAGACCTCGCAAAAGATAAGGCAATCAAAGAAGCAAAGTCCCCACAGAGAGTCGTCATTCCTTTAAGCCAGCACCTCGGAGCGCCATGCAAACCCATAGTCAGCATCGGGCAGGAAGTCAAAAAAGGCGAGGTTATCGGAGAGCCCGGAGGATTTGTGTCAGCGCCTGTCCATTCATCCGTATCTGGAAAGGTGATCGCTATAGCGGAGTTTCCGAATGCCATGGGCAGAATGGTAAATTCCATAGTGATAGAAAATGACGGCAAAGAAGAATGGGCTTCTCTTAAAGATAATCCTGATTACATCAAACTCTCTTCTGATGAACTGAAAGAAAAAGTAAAGGCTGCAGGAATTGTAGGCATGGGCGGCGCAGCTTTTCCAACACTTGTGAAACTCTCTCCTCCGAAAGAAAAACCGATTGATACGGTAATACTGAATGGCGCTGAGTGCGAGCCCTATCTTACTGCTGATTACAGGCTGATGCTTGAAAAATCCAGCGATATAGTTGAAGGGCTTAAGATACTCATGCGCATCCTCGGGGTGAATAAAGGGTTTATAGGCATTGAAAACAATAAGCCCGATGCTATAGAGAAGATGAAAGACGCGGCAAGGAACGAGCCGAACATCGAAGTCTGCGGGCTTGAAGTCAAATATCCGCAGGGAGCGGAAAAGATGCTCATAAGCGCTATCACCGGAAGAGAGGTCCCTCCAAGGGCGCTTCCGATGGATGTCAGGGTTGTTGTTCAGAATGTGGGGACAGCCCTTGCCGTTTATGAGGCAGCGAGATACGGCAAGCCCTTGATAGAAAGGGTCGTGACAGTAACAGGAGAAGGCATAAAAACTCCTGCAAATTTAATGGTAAAAATAGGCACGCTCATCTCTGATATTGTTGAGGAATGCGGCGGCTTTAAAGACAGCGCAGGCAAGGTGGTGTCAGGCGGACCAATGATGGGCTTTGCCCTTTCAACTCTTGATGTGCCTGTGACAAAAGGGACTTCAGGAATACTTGTTATTCCGGAGGAGGGTGTTGTACACGCTGAAGAGTACGGGCCCTGCATAAGGTGCGGAAGGTGCATTGATATATGCCCTATGGGCCTTATGCCGTCAATGCTGAGCATACTTCCAGAGAAGGGGCATTATGAGGATGCAAAGGAATATAACCTTTTTGACTGTTTTGAATGCGGCTCATGCGCATTTGTATGCCCTTCAAAAAGGCCGATAGTTCAGCTTATAAGACTGGCAAAGTCGCTGACAAAACCGTAGTGCGTTAAGCGTTATAGCGTGGAGCGTTAAAACGCCATAGCGCAATAAACGCAATAACTCATTACGATTTTCGGAGGTTAGATGGCTGACGTAAAGAAAGAACATGAACTGATAGTAACTGTAAGCCCTCATGTCAGGGATGAAGAGACAACAAGCCGCATCATGTGGACAGTGAACCTGTCTCTGCTTCCAGCATTCTTCATGGGTTTTTATTTCTTCGGCTTAAAGGCGCTCTTTATTACTGCCTTATGCATAATATCATCAGTCCTTTCAGAATATTTCTTCCAGAAAGCCGTAAAAAAGAAACTGACTGTCAATGACGGAAGCGCATTTCTCACAGGCTTATTGCTCGGCATGAACCTTCCTTCGTCGCTGTGGTCGTTTAATCCGTTCACAATCCATGTCCCTATAATCGGTTCAGTCATTGCAGTGGTCATAACAAAGCAGTTTTTCGGAGGGCTCGGATATAATATCTTTAACCCGGCGCTCATTGGCAGGGCTTTTCTGTTAATCTCTTTTCCTAAGGCAATGACTATCTGGACAGAGCCCACGGCAGCGTTTCTGGCTCTTGACGCAAAGACAACTGCAACGCCGCTTGGAATATTAAAGGAAGACGGCATTGCAAAATTAATCGAGGCCTTCGGCGATAAGCTTAATCTCTACGCGGAACTTTTTAACGGACACAGGGCAGGCTCCATTGGCGAGACATCAGTGCTGGCATTATTAATCGGCGCAGGATTCCTGCTTTACAAGAGATACATCACATGGCACATACCTGTTTCATTCCTCGGAACAGCCGCAGCGCTTGCATGGATATTCGGTGGCAAAAACCCTGAGACAGGAAAGATGCTTTTATTTGCAGGCGACCCTTTGATACACCTTTTGAGCGGCGGCTTAATGCTCGGCGCGTTCTTTATGGCTACCGATTATGTGACATGCCCCGCTGTAAGAAAGGGGCAGATTGTTTTCGGCATAGGCTGCGGCGCGCTCACAATGCTCATAAGGATAAAAGGCGGTTACCCTGAAGGCGTCATGTTTGCAATCCTTCTTATGAACTGTTTTGCTCCTCTGATTGACAGGTCTATGAAGTCTGATGTCTTCGGAGCAGTGAAGGAGAAAAAGAAATGAACCTTCAATGTCATTGTGAGGGCGAAGCCCGTGGCAATCTAAGAGAGATTGCTTCGCTTTCAGCTCGCAATGACGGGAAGAGGCGATTTGAGGTGAAAGAATGAAGGAGATGATTAAGATAACAGTCAGTCTGGTAATTATCTTTGTAGCTGCCGGGCTTGTGATGGCAGCAGTCTTTGCCAAGACAGCGCCCATCGTAAAGATTAAGAAAGAGCAGGAAGAAACAGCGGCAAGGAAAAAGATGATACCTGATGCGGATAATATAATCGAAACCGGCAAATGGGAGCCGTACGGGAAAAAAGGAAAATATTTTGAAGGCAAAAAGGGAGAAGAGACAACAGGATACCTCATCTCCACATACGGCAAGGGATATTCAAGCTATATAAACATACTCGTGTCTGTTGGAAAGGATATGAAAGTTAAGGAAATCGGCATACTCGGACATGGAGAGACGCCGGGCCTTGGCGATGAGATAGAGCAGGACTATTTCAAGAAACGCTTCGAGGGCAAATCTCTGGAACAGCTTGAGGTAGTTAAAGTGGAGGGCACAGACAAGATTCAGGCAATCTCAGGCGCAACAATCTCAAGCCGCGCCGTGACAAACGGCGTGAGAGAGTCTGTCAAACTCCTTAAAGAAAAATACTCAGAGGTGACAAAATGAGCAATGCAGAAAGCAAAATAAGCTATATAGGGTTAATCAAGAACGGAATATTCTCGGAAAACCCGATATTCAGGGTTGCCTTGAGCCTCTGCCCGGCTGTTGCCGTCACAAGCGGTGTGAAAAACGGTTTTATGATGGGTATTGCAGTGCTTTTTGTTCAGATAATGGTCAATGTCACTGTTTCCATTGTCAGAAAATTCATACACCCTAAGGTGAGAATCCCGTCCTACATGTTTATAATCGCCACATGGGTTACTGTGACAGACCTTTCAATGGCGGCATTTGTAAGGGATATATATGCGCAGATGGGGCTTTACATAAAGCTCATTGTCGCCTTTGCAATAATACTTTCAAGGGCAGAGCTTTTCGCAAGCAAACAAAAGATCACGCCTTCATTCTTTGACGGGCTTGGCAACGGAATAGGGTTTCTCTTCGCGCTCGTCATCATCGGCTTTTTCAGGGAACTTCTCGGAAAAGGCTCGCTCTGGGGTTATCCCATAGTTGACACAAAACCCCTGCTGATTATGATCCTTCCCACAGGCGGATTTTTTGCAGTCGGGATTTTGATGGGGCTCTTTAACTGGATAGACATGAAATTCTTCGGAGGCGGCGGCGCTTCCGGCGGCGGACATTAGGAGGCATAAATGGAATTCGGGAAACTCTTTGAGCTTTTTATAGCAGCCGCTCTTATTAACAACTTTGTTTTTACGAGATACCTCGGCCTCTGCATCTTTTTCGGCGTTACAAAGAAGATGGACACGTCAATCGGCATGAGCATTACATTCACATCTGTCATGGTAATAAGCGCTGCTCTCAACCGGGTTATTTATAAATTTATCATGATTCCGCTGGGGCTCGGCTTCCTTGAGATAGTTATATTCATAGGCGTTGTCGCCGGATTTGTTCAGGCGGCAGACACCATAATGAAGAAGGTGTCACCGGGGCTGTATTACAAGCTCGGAATCTACCTTGCCTTGATAACGACGAACTGCATAATCCTTGCCGTACCTTTGCTTAATGTCAGCGAGGGTTACAATTTCATAGAAAGCATGTTTTTCGGTTTCGGCTCAGGCATCGGGTTCAGCCTCGCAATGATAATTATGGCAAGCATAAGGGAAAAACTGGAGATTGCAGATGTGCCGAAGGCATTTCAGGGACTGCCGATATCATTCATAATAACTGGCTTGATTGCGCTGGTATTTCTGGGATTTTCAGGGTTGATTACGCTATAGCCAGAGCAATAGGACAGAAGAGCAGTAGTGCAACAGCTTCTTATTTTCTGTTGCTGCTGGTCATAATAAAGGTTAGAGGAGTGACTTATGTTTAATGATTCCAAAATAAAAAAGATACCTATTATTGCCCTTTCATTCTACTGCTCTATTGTTCTTCTGTTCTTCTGCTCTTCTGCTCTTTTTGCCGGAGTCGGCGGTGAGATAGATGTCTCAGGCCCCATAAATGTCAAAGAACTTCTGACTTTTACATTACTGTTTCTTGGTGGCTTGGGAGTTGTATTCGGCGTCGGGCTTGCATTTGCTGCTGCTAAATTCGCCGTAAAAACTGACCCCAAGGTTGAACAGGTAAGGGATGTTCTGCCGGGCGCTAATTGCGGGGCATGCGGATTTGCAGGGTGTCAGGGATATGCCGAGGCTGTTGTAATAAATCCTGATGTGGCTCCAAATCTCTGCGCTCCTGGCAAGGGCAGCGTTGCAGCAGCAGTTGCAAGGATAACAGGCAAGGCTGCATCTGCATTAGAGCCTAACTTTGCAAGGATTATGTGTCAGGGCGGATGGTCTAAATCAGTTAAAAAATTCAGATACGAAGGCGTGCAGGACTGCAGGGCTGCGATACTTGCCGGAGGCGGTGATAAGGCATGCAGATACGGATGCCTCGGATATGGAACATGCGCAAGTGTATGCCCGTTTGGCGCAATAACAATGAGCGATGATCATCTTCCTGTTGTTGATATAGTCAAATGCACCGGCTGCAGAAAATGCGAAGCAGCATGTCCTACAAAGGTTATAGAAGTCCTTCCAGCGTCAAAACAGGTCCTGGTTGCATGCCATTCAAAGGACAAAGGCGGAGACACAAGAAAGAACTGTCAGGTCGGATGCATTGCATGCGGTATCTGCGTAAAGGTATGCCCGTTTGATGCGCCTTCTGTTGAGAACAACCTTTCAAGGATTAACCTAAACAAGTGCAAGGTATGCGGCTTATGCGTTCCAAAATGCCCGACAAAGGCAATCAGAGATTACATTCCTCACAGGTCAAAGGCATTCATAATGGACAACTGCATTGGATGCCATACATGCGCAAAGGTCTGCCCTGTTAATGCTCCTTCGGGTGAGCAGAAGAAAAAGCATACGATTGATAAAGATAAATGCATCGGCTGCGGAATCTGCACGGCAAGGTGTCCTGTTCAGGCAATAGACGGGACATTCAATGCATCAGAGGTCTTTGCAGCAGCAGCGAAAAAAGCCAAAAAAGCAGCAGCGTAATTTAAAAACAGTTGTCAGTTATTAGTGGTCAGTTATCAGTGGTCAGTTATCAGCCTAAAAACCAACAACTAAAAACTGAAAAACATGAGCCCTCAACCTTTTGTCCCCCGTGTCAAATCATTTAAGGCATAATTACAAAAAACGGTGTCCAGAAATAGCAAATTATTTTTTAATATCATA
>JASEHP010000090.1 GCA_030018605.1 Thermodesulfovibrionales bacterium | reverse complement strand
TTTTAGATGATTTAACCAGTACCTTCCCGGTTACATTTTAGATGATTTAATGCGCCAGGACGCAAGGCTGAAATATCGTGTGGTATAATGGAAGCGTATTTTCAAGCCTTGCAGTCCCGGAAAGGAGGAAAGAAAGAATGGGACTTTTCAGGCGGAACAAGATATGGTGGATGTCTTTTACTGCCAAGGGTAAACATCACAGAGAAAGCACGGGTACGGAAGAAAAGAAGCTTGCGGAAAAAATATACGCAAAGGTAAAGACCCGGGTAGTTGAAGAGACGTGGTTTGATTTCAAACATTCTTTGCGGAGGACTCTTGGTGAGATGATCTCCCGGTATGAAAATGAGTATACCGTCGCTAAAGACTACTATCAGAAAGCACGGGACAAATCGATCTTCAAAAACCTTAAGTCTTATTTTGGCGAGGATTGTACGCTGGCTGATATTGAGAATGTTATCGGCGGATATGAGCAATGGAGAAAGGCTGACGGCATCAAGCCGGCGACAATCTTGAAGGAACTTGCCTTGTTGCGGAGGATGTTTAATGTCGCTCGCAAGCAATGGAAATGGAAGATGATTAATCCTGTATCTGAAATTGAGTTGCCCAAGGTGAAAAATGCAAGAGTGAGATATTTGGACCTCGATGAAGAGGCGCGCCTATACGCTGCGCTTGATAAGGCTCCCGAGAATTGGCTGAAGCCCTTTGTATATATCGCTCTTGATACAGGGCTAAGACTGAATAACCTACGTGAGTTGTCATGGTCCGAGGTAAATCTGTTCAGTGGGATGATTATCATTGATGCGGAAAAGATGAAAAATGACGATTATATCGGCATTCCGTTAACAGACAGAGCATACCAGATATTGAAAGATCTCTGGAAGGTCCAATGTGTATCAGGGCATGTTTTTAACGACGATGGACAGAAGCTTTATGATCGCAAGGTACAGAGGGCATTGAAAAGGTTTCTTAATGAGGCTCAGATTGAAAATTTCCATTTTCATGACCTCAGGCATACCTTTGCATCATGGAAGGTCCAGTCAGGAGTCGATATGTACGTGGTACAGAAGCTTTTGGGCCACAAAGACAATAGGATAACTCAAAGATATGCGCATCTGAATGTGGATGCCTTAAAAGATGCAATTTTAAGGCAAAATCGCACACTGTTATCACATTTGTCACGAAAAGAAGATGAAAGGCAGACCAAATCAATGTAACTTATTGATTTTTTGGCGGTCCCAACGGGATTCGAACCCGTGTTTTAGCCTTGAGAGGGCCACGTCCTAGGCCTCTAGACGATGGGACCAATGGCTGGGGAGAGAGGATTCGAACCCCTATAAACAGCTCCAGAGGCTGCCGTCCTGCCGTTGGACGACTCCCCAAAACAAGTAATCAACAATCAGTGTAAGTTATAAAATAATTGATATTGCCTGAACAAGTCAACTTGACCTTACAAAAAGTTGCAAAACATTCTTCATATGTGGAAAATGTATATGTCATGAAAAAATCAGCGTTTATTGCGGCAGTCTTTTTTGTAATGGCTGCTGCTGTTTTTGCTCAGCCGAAGACTGATGTGAATATGAGGACAAGCAAACAGGACGGAGTTCTTCGCCTTGTGTTTGAGGCTGAAGAAGCATTCCTGAAAAAGGCAAATGCCTCTGTATCAGGCCTGCAGCTGAATGTTGAGTTCCCTTCGGCCTTTAACATTGCCTCCAGAAAAGGTATCGGTCTGGATGCTTCAATAAAGGAAAGAATCTTTATCGTTAATCTGAAGGAGCCTTTTGAGATAAAGATTATGAGGCTTTCTTCTCCAGCGAGGTTTGTGATAGACATAACGCCAAAGGCAGCGGCAGATATAAAACCACAGTCAGATGTTGTGCTGGCGCAGAGAATCTATGTCATTGATCCTGGGCATGGAGGATATGATTTCGGCATTGCAGGCGATGATATTAAAGAAAAGGATATTGTTCTTTCTATTGCGAGGGAGATTGAAAGTTTGCTTGCAAAGAAGGGTAAAAATGTTTTTCTTACAAGGAAGAGCGACCAGTTTATGACTATCAAGGACAGGGCATTGTTCACAAGCCAGAAATCTGCTGAGATATTTGCAAGCATCCATGTTTCATCAGGAGAGGGCTTTGCTTTATACATTCCAAAAATCAGCGATGCAGTTCTTGACCCTGTATTGGCTTTATACTCGTTCAATTTTAGGCAGCAGAGATATTTGCAAAAAAGCAGGGCGCTTGGCGATGGCATATCAAAGGCAGTAAAAGAGGAATTTAATCTTAATGTCATACGAAGAGAGATGCCCCTGCCGATGCTTAACTCCGTGGCTGCGCCTGCTGTTTTAATAGAAATCCCATCGTTTAAGGTTATGAATTACGACCAGAAGACCCGCGCAAGGCTTGCAGAGGCAATCATAAAAGGATTTTCTTATTATGGCCAGTAAAAAATATTTATGGATACCGGTCTTCCTTGTGCTTTTTGCAACAGGAATGACAGGAGGCTATTTTTATTTTTCAAAACAGTTTCCTTCACAGGCGCCCTATGAAAAAAAGGCAGAAGAAAGAGCCGGCGTCGTAGCTGAAGATATGTTTACCCTCAGGATCTACTATCCCGTGAACGGAAGATTGCAGATGGAGGAGAGAAAGGTACAGAGGAAGACACCTCATGTAACGGTTGCAGAGACGGTGATAAGCGAATTTCTTAAAGGTCATGTTAACGTAACCGTTTCTGAAATACCAAGAGATGCAAGGCTTATAGGTCTATACAAAGGCGATGACGGTATTCTTTATGTGGACCTTTCGGATGAGTTCAGAAGAAATTTCAGCGGCGATGCCGCGGCAGAGTTTCTGCTTCTCAGAGGATTATATGAGAGCCTTATATCTAATGTGCAAGATCTAGCTGATGTGAAGATATTGATTGAGGGAAGAGAAATGGAAAGCCTCGGAGGGCATCTGTATTTGCTCTACCCTCTTAAAGAGAGCGTTTCTCAGACAGCGGAAAGTCCCGAAGCGTCGGGACAGGGAGCAAGACAGTAAAATGTCAGAGTGTCAGAGTGTCAAAGGGTCAAAGCTTCAAAGTTCCTGACACTCTGATACTTTGATACTTTGACACTTTATTTCAAGAGGAGGAATTTTGAATAACAGTCCCATAGGAGTTTTTGATTCAGGAATAGGGGGGCTTACGGTACTGAAGGAGATATTCAGGGTGTTGCCCTCTGAAAGCACGATATATCTCGGTGATACTGCGAGGGTTCCTTACGGCATAAGGTCATCCGAGACCGTGACAAGGTATTCTTTTGAGAATACACGGTTCCTTACTTCAAAAGGCATAAAGCTTCTTGTCGTAGCATGCAATACCGTTTCCTCCATCAGTCTTGAAGCGATAAGAAAAAGCGTGTCTGTCCCTGTTATCGGCGTCATAGAGCCGGGCGCAAAGGCAGCCATAGAAGCAACGAGGACAAAAAGGATAGGCATAATAGGCACCGAAGGAACTATAAAGAGCAACTCTTACGTAAATGCCATAAATGCCCTCAGGAATAATAAAACCGAAGAAATCACGGAACATGGTGAAAAAAGCATGGACAGGTATTTTGAGATCCGAAGCGGTGATTTTGTCATATTCACAAAGGCGTGCCCTCTTTTCGTATCGCTTGCAGAGGAGGGATGGACAGCCAATGACGTAGCCTTGCTCACGGCTGAGCATTATCTCAGGGGGTTGAAAAAAGAAAGGCTGGATACTCTTATTCTGGGCTGCACGCATTATCCTGTGCTCAAGGATATTATTTCAAAGGTTATGGGGACTGAAGTAACGCTAATAGACTCTGCCGTGGAAACTGTAATGACCATCAAAGATATATTAAAGCGTGAGAATATAGAAAGAAGCAGTGCGGAAAAGCCGTCAAGGGAGTTTTATGTCACCGATTCTCCAGGACGGTTTATAAAAGTCGGAGAGAGATTTCTTCAGCAGAAGATAGAACATATAAAAAAGATAGAGTTATAGGGTTATTGCGTTATAGAGTTATTGCGTTGGAGAAAACTTAATTTACATTTTCGCTACAACGCCTGAGGCTTTACGCCATAACGCAAAAACGCTATGACGCAATAAACGCCATAACGGACATGGAGGATAGATGAGGATTGACAATAGAGCAAACACAGAACTGAGAAAATTAAAAATCACAAGAGGATTTGTAGGGACAGCGGACGGCTCTGTGCTGATTGAAATGGGAAACACAAGGGTTATCTGCACGGCATCCATAGAAGAAAAGGTTCCGCAGTTCCTGAAGGATCAGAAAAAAGGCTGGGTTACCGCAGAGTATTCAATGCTGCCAAAATCGTCGCAGACAAGAATAACCCGTGAATCGAGCATCGGAAGGATTGGCGGCAGAACTCATGAGATACAACGGCTTATTGGGAGGGCTTTAAGGTCGGTCGTTGATCTCGATATTATAGGAGAAAGGACAATATGGATAGACTGTGACGTGATACAGGCAGACGGAAGCACAAGAACAGTCAGCATAACAGGGGCGTTTATCTGCCTTGCAGATGCATTGAAACATGCACTGAGAACCGGATTGATAGAAAAGATGCCTTTGAAAGACTATCTTGCGGCTGTCAGCGTGGGCATTGTCAGCGGCGAACCTGTTATTGACCTCACTTATGCCGAAGACTCAGCAGCAGAGGTTGATATGAATGTCGTGATGACAGGCAGTGGAAACATTGTCGAGATACAGGGCACTGCAGAGGGCATCCCATTTTCAAGGAAGACACTTGACAGGCTTATAGACCTCGCAGGAGACGGGATTAAGAAGCTGGTGGAAGTTCAGAAAAGCATTGTGAAGATTGATGACGTGCTGAGCTTTTAGATAATGTGGTAAAATATTGGGAATACATTCAAGGAGGAAGGTTTGAACAAGTATAGAAATGTCTTTGTCTGGATGCTGATGATAGTGATGACAATACTCCTCTTTAATCTCCTGAGTGCGCCGAAGAAGGTTGAAGAGGAGATGATATTCTCCGAATTCATATCAAAGCTTGACGCAGGGAGCGTTGAAGAGGTTGTAATAAAGGAGAACTATGTAACAGGACGTTTGAAAGACGGGAAAAAGTTTAAAACATATCTTGCCGAATACCCTGACCTTGTGAAGGATTTGAAGGCAAAAGGAGTGAAGATTACCGCAAAGCCGGCAGAGCAGAATCCGTGGTATGTGAATTTTTTCTTTTCATGGGGGCCTATAATCTTTCTTGTTTTTATATGGATATTCTTTATGCGCCAGATGCAGGCAGGAGGAAATAAGGCGCTATCGTTCGGGAAGAGCAAGGCAAAGCTTGTGTCTGATAAGGCTGTAAAGATAACCTTTGCCGATGTGGCCGGAATAGAAGAGGCTAAAGAAGAAGTTCAGGAGATAATAGATTTTCTCAAGTCGCCTCAGAAATTCTCAAAACTCGGGGGAAAGATTCCAAAGGGCGTTCTTCTCGTCGGCGCTCCGGGTACGGGGAAAACACTCCTTGCAAAGGCAATTGCAGGAGAAGCCGGAGTTCCATTTTTTTCAATATCAGGCTCTGACTTTGTTGAGATGTTTGTCGGAGTCGGCGCGTCAAGGGTAAGGGATTTATTTGAACAGTCAAAGAAAAGCGCGCCGTGCATAATCTTTATTGATGAGATAGACGCAGTCGGCAGGCACAGAGGCGCGGGGATCGGCGGCGGCCATGACGAAAGAGAGCAGACGCTTAATCAATTGCTGGTTGAGATGGATGGTTTTGAAGGCAACGAGGGCGTGATAATACTTGCGGCAACCAACAGGCCTGATGTGCTTGATCCGGCGCTTCTAAGGCCGGGCAGGTTTGACAGGCAGGTTGTTGTGCCGGTGCCTGACGTTAAGGGAAGGCTTGAGATATTAAAGGTGCATACAAAGAATATACCGCTGGACGAAACAGTTAACCTTGAGGTTATTGCCAGAGGGACTCCGGGATTTTCAGGCGCTGACCTTGCGAATCTTGTAAATGAGGCTGCGCTCCTTGCCGCAAGAAAATCAAAGAGCAAGGTTGACATGGCTGATTTTGAATTTGCAAAGGACAAGGTTCTCATGGGCGTTGAACGCAGGAGCATGATAATAAGTGATGCAGAGAAAAAGAATACAGCCTATCATGAGGCAGGGCATGCGCTTGTTGCAAAGCTTACTCCGGGAACGGACCCTATTCATAAGGTGAGCATCATTCCCCGCGGAAGGGCGCTCGGCGTGACCCAGCAGCTTCCCATTGACGACAGGTACACATATTCAAAGGACTATCTCTTAAAGGCGCTTACAGTATTGCTCGGCGGAAGGGCTGCAGAGGAGCTTGCCTTAAAGCATATGACCACAGGAGCAGGCAATGATCTTGAGCGCGCTACGGAGCTTGCAAGGCGGATGGTCACGGAATGGGGCATGAGCGAAAAACTCGGGCCTCTGACATTCGGCAAAAAAGACGAGCAGATATTCCTCGGAAGAGAGATAGCGAAACACAAAGACTACAGCGAAAAAACCGCTACGGACATTGATGAAGAGGTAAAACGCTTAGTTATGGAGGCGTATGAAAGGGCAAAGGCTATTGTTTTTGAGAATTTTGATTTCCTTGACGCCCTTGCAAAGGCGCTTCTTGAAAAAGAGACAATGGGCGCCGTAGAGATAGAGGCGCTTGTAAAAGAATTTGAACCCCACATTCAACCTCGAAGTGCAACACAAGAAGAAGCGACTTCAAGTGGTGTTTT
>JASEHP010000008.1 GCA_030018605.1 Thermodesulfovibrionales bacterium | reverse complement strand
CAGAGGCGCTTGAGCGCTGTGGCAGAGGCAGAAAGGTCTCTATCAGCGCTGATGAGATTAGCAGGGCCGCTAAAAACTCTATCGCTTCTATTAGCCTCGCTAAAGAGCTTATTCTGCCCCGGAAGATCTCTACGCTCCTTCATCTTATGGAGCAGCTTGAGCAGATCACAGCCATCCTCTCTGATCTCTGTGCATCCATTGCAATTGAGGAAATGGAAATCATCACTTCCATTGACGGTATCGGAGATACCACAGGGGCTGCTTTCTTGGCTGAAATAGGCAATATCAGCAACTTCTCCTCGCATAAGTCTCTTATTGCCTTTGCAGGGCTTGACCCTACTGTCTTTCAGTCCGGCAAGTTTCAGGGAACAAGCAGAATCTCCAAAAGAGGCAATCGTCATCTCAGAAGAATTGTCTATCTTATGACTATAGGCGTTATCAGATGTAATGCCTTCTTTAAAGCGCATTTCCTTAAAAGAAAACAGGACGGCCTGCCTTTCAGAAAGGCTGTCATGGCTACTGCTCATAAGCTTATAAGGGTTATTTTCGCTATGCTTTCTCATAATGTTAAATTCCAAATTAAGGAGAATTCTTTATAGTTGACTCCTTTTTATTAGTGATTAGTGTCAGTTTTCAGTGTCACAGTATAAAAACCGACACTAACTACTGGCACTGACACTAATGAATTTTTTCTATCTTAACCGCACATACCTTAAATTCAGGTGTTTTTGCGTGCGGGTCAAGGGCATCTGTGGTTATTGCATTCGCAGCGGCTTCGCTGTAATGCATCGGGATAAAAAGGACGCCGCTCGATACCCTGTCTGTTACCCGCGCCTTTATCTCAATCTGACCTCTCCTTGAGCTGGCTTTAATTTTTTCACCATCCTTTATTCCGGCTTTTTTAGCATCCTCTGTGTTTATCTCAACATAAGGTTCGCCTGCATGCTTTTCGATAGGTGCGACTCTCCGCGTCATTGAACCGCCGTGATACTGGAAAAGGTTTCTTCCTGTTGTAAGGATGAAAGGATAATCATTGTCTGTAACTTCTGCAGGAGGAACATACTTTACAGGAGTAAATGAGACCTTGCCCCGCGGGAAACCTGCCTTGTACAGATATTCTGTGCCGGGATGGTCCTTTGTCGGACACGGCCAATGGATGCCACCGGCGCTTATCCTGCTGTAGGATATGCCTGAAAGCGCGGGCCATACACTGCCGAGTTCTTCAGATATCTCTTCGGAAGAAGAGTATTTCATGGGGTATCCTATCCTGCCTGATAATTCAGCAATTATCCATGAGTCCTCTTTTGCGTCTCCGGGCGGCTCTACCGCTTTTCTTACGAGATGGACTTTTCTTTCTGTATTTATGAAAGTGCCGTTCTTTTCAGCAAAACATGCAGCAGGCAGGACTACATCTGCGAGCGCTGCTGTCTCTGTAAGGAATATGTCCTGAACTACCATGAATTCAAGTTTATCGAGCGCTTTTCGTGTATGCTCAATATTCGGGTCTGTGAGCATAGGGTTTTCGCCGAGTATATAAAGCGCCTTAAGTTTGCCTTTGAAGGCTGATTCTACCATCTCTGTCGATTTCAGCCCCTCTTTACCGGAAAGCTGGACTCCCCATGTATCCTCAAATTTCTTTTTGACCATCGGCATATCAACCCTTTGATAGCCCGGATATACATTCGGCAGGCATCCTGCATCGCATGCGCCCTGAACATTATTCTGTCCTCTCAGAGGATTTATGCCTGTGTGTTCCCTTCCGATATTGCCTGTAAGAAGGGCAAGATTTGCGATAGCATTTACATTGTCTGTCCCGTGAGTATGCTGTGTCACACCCATCGTATAGAATATTCCTGCCTTTCTTGAGCCTCCGTAAAGCTTTGCAGCCTTTATTATGTTTTCTGCAGGAATTCCTGTTATTTTAGAGGCATTCTGTGGCGTAAAGGGATCTATTGACTTTTTCCACTCCTCAAAACCTTCTGTTCTTTCGTTTATAAATTCATCGTTATGCAATCCTTCTTTTAATATGATGTGCGCCATTCCGTTTAAGAGGGCGACATCAGTGCCGGGTTTCAGCCTTAAGAATATCTCAGAGAATCTGACCAGCGGAACTTTCCTCGGGTCTGCCACTATGAGTCTTGTCCCCTTGCGCAGGGCTTTCAACATCCTGTTTGCGATAACCGGATGAGTTTCTTTTGTGTTGGAGCCGATTACGAAGATAACCTCCATTCCCTCAATCTCTCTTATGGAATTGGTCATTGCTCCTGATCCGAATATTGTAGCCAGACTGGCTACAGTTGGAGCATGTCAGAGACGCGCGCAGTGGTCAACATTATTTGTGCCTACTGCTGCCCTTATAAATTTCTGGAACAGATAGTTTTCTTCTGTGGTGCATCTTGCAGAAGAAAGGCCTGCTATTGAATCAGCGCCAGATCTCTCTTTTATCTCTTTCAGCTTCGCAGCGATATAATCAAGCGCCTCGTCCCATGATGCCTCCCTGAAAATTGCTGAAAAATCGCAAGTGTCAGAGCGTCCAAGTGTCAGAGTATCAGAGTTTTTAAGGCTTTGACCCTTTGACCCTTTGATACTTTCTTTAGGAGCTATACGGATAAGCGGCTTTTTCAGCCTGTCGGGGCTGTTAATAAACGAATAACCGAACCTGCCTTTTACACACAGCCATCCTTCATTCCATGTATTTTCTTTGGATGTGACCCTTACTACCTTGTTATTCCTCACATGGAGGGTGATGTTACATCCTGTCCCGCAGTACGAGCAGGTAGTGTCAATGGCATTTATGTCTTTCTGCCTGCCGCGGAGCTGCCACATTTTGCCTGTTAAAGCGCCTGTCGGGCATACTGCAACGCACTGCCCGCAGAATTCGCAGTCAAGGTCTTTTTCAAATGTAGGGCATATCTTGGATTTAAATCCGCGATATGCAAAATCTATAGCGCCCACGCCCTGTATTTCATCGCAGACCTTTACGCATCTGCCGCAGAGGATGCATTTCCCCATGTCTCTTTCAATAAAAGGATTGCCGTCCTTTTTTTCGTATATCCTTCTTTCCCCTTCAAACCTGTTTTCCCTTATGCCGTAGAAATATGCGAGTTCCTGAAGTGTGCAGTCTCCGGCTTTTTCGCATATCATACAGTCATTTGGATGGTCTGAAAGAATAAGTTCAAGCAATGTTTTTCTTAAATCCTCAAGGGCAGGGGTTGAGGTTGCCACTTCCATGCCCTCTGAAACAGGCGTTGTGCATGATGTGAGCGGTCTCGGCACCCCTTTTACTTCAACGATACAGAGCCTGCAGCCTCCGAACGGTGTGAGTTTCGGATGATGACAGAGTGTAGGTATCTCTATATTCAGCATCTTTGCAGCGTCAAGAACTGTTGTGCCTTCTGCAACTTCTATTGCTTTGTTATCTATAGTTAACCTAATCATGTTTTTCTCCATTTGTATTGGAGTCCATTTGTATTGGAGCAGTAGCGCAGTAGAGCAATAGTGCAGTATGTATTTTCTTCTACTGCTGCCCTGCTGTTCCGCTGTTCTGTTAAGCTAATCATTCCTTCCCCACTGCCTTGAACTTGCATACATCAAAACAGGCCCCGCACTTAATGCATACAGCGGGGTCTATCTTGTGCAGTTTCTTTTTCTCTCCTGTTATTGCCTTTGCAGGGCATGCCCTCAAGCACGCTCCGCACCCTTTGCAGAATTCCTCAAGAATATAGTAAGTCAGCAGTTCTTTGCAGACTGCTGCCGGGCACTTTCCTTTTAAATGCGCCTCGTATTCATCTCTGAAATATTTTATGGTGCTTAATATCGGGTTTGGCGCTGTCTGGCCAAGACCGCATAGGGATGCGGCCTTAATATCAGCGCTGAGTTTCTCAAGGAGTTCTACGTCTCCTTCTTTCCCTTTGCCTTTTGTTATTCTGCCTATAATTTCAAGAAGTCTTTTAGTCCCTATCCTGCACGGGACGCATTTCCCGCACGACTCCATCTGCGTAAACTGGAGAAAGTACTGCGCCATGTTAACCATACAGTTATCTTCATCGAGCACGACCATTCCGCCTGAGCCTACTATAGAACCTACTTTTGCAAGGGACTCAAAATCAACAGGAGTATCAAGCATCTCAGCCGGAATACACCCGCCAGAAGGTCCTCCTGTCTGGACTGCCTTAAGCGCTCTGTTGCCTTCAATGCCTCCGCCTATGTCGTAGATTATTTCCCGCAATGGAATCCCCATAGGCACTTCTATGAGTCCTGAGTTTTTGATTTTTCCAGTAAGGGCAAATACCTTTGTTCCCTTTGATTTCTCTGTGCCGAAAGAAGAAAACCACTGGGCGCCATTCCTTATGATATATGGGACATTCGCAAGCGTTTCCACATTATTTATCACTGTTGGTTTTCCCCATAAGCCGCTGTAGACCGGGAAGGGCGGCTTGGCCCTCGGCATTCCTCTCTGTCCCTCAATAGAGGCGATTAATGCGGTTTCTTCGCCACAAACAAATGCTCCGGCTCCGAGTTTTACCTTTATATCAAAGCTGAATTTTGTGCCGAAGATGCCTTTTCCGAGAAACCCTCTTGCCCTTGCGTCAGAGAGGGCTTTTCTCAGCCTTTCAACAGCAAGCGGGTATTCTGCCCTTATATAAACATAACCCTTGTCAGAGCCGATTGAATAAGCGCCAATTATCATTCCCTCGATTACAGCATGGGGGTTGCCCTCGATAACAGACCTGTCCATAAATGCGCCGGGGTCGCCTTCATCTGCATTGCAAATCATGTATTTTTGCTTGGAAGATTGTTTCATTGCCGCTTCCCATTTCACTCCTGTAGGGAAACCTGCTCCGCCTCTTCCCCTGAGGCCTGAAGCCTTGATAGTTCCGATTACATCTGCCGGGGCAGATGAGGTAATAACCTTTCTTGCTGCTTCATAGCCATTGCCTGCAATATAGGCATCTATGTCCTCAGGATCTATAGAGCCGCAGTCGGAAAGAACAACCTTAAGCTGTTTTTTATGGAAGTTATGATAGTCATCTCCCACAACCCAGTCGGCTACCGGATTCTTTTCGATAATGTGCTCCTTTACTATTCTTGAGACCATCTCAGGCTTTACATACTGGTATGTTGTTTTTTGTCCTTTTACTATCACATCTACCAGAACGTCTTTAGCGCACAGGCCGCGGCATCCCACCTTATGCATCAAGCAGTTTTTCTCTACCGCCGCCTCAATGCCGGATGCTTTAAGTTCTGCCCTGAAGGCATCCATAACCTCAGAGCCGCCGGCTGCGATTCCGCCCGTGCCCATGCATACCTTTATAACAGTGTTATTTATTTTCACTTTTTGAACCCTTTATAGAGCGTATCTCTTTGATGAGTTTATCTGCTGCTGCCTTTCCATGTACCTTTTTATTGATTATGAATACAGGAGCAATGCTGCAGGCGCCGACACAGTTTACTTTTTCGAGTGTAAATTCCATATCCTTTGTTGTTTCCTCACCCTCAGGCAGGGCAAGCTCCTGTTTTAATCCATTTATCAATCTGTCTGAGCCTTTAACGTGACAGGCCGTACCGCAGCAGGCAGTGATTATATTTTTTCCACGCGGCTTCAGGTGAAACTGCGCATAGAATGTGGCTATCCCGTAGAATACGCTTGGATTGATGTCCAGCTTTGATGCAAACCAGTTGACAGCTTCCTCGGGGATATATCCGAAGGCATTCTCAGTATCCTGGAGGACAGATATGAGATTGCCCTCATTTTCTTTAGTATCTTTCAGAATCTTTTCAAGAGTTTTTTCCATGCCGAAATCCCTTTCAGATGTGGGTTTTAAAGTTAACACAGCAAAAGAAAGGCTGTCAATGCAGAAATAGAAATGAATCAATAAATTTTGATTATGGGATTGCGGAGTTCCCCCAGCAAGAGATATTGAATTTTTTGTGAGGCATTCAGCAGGATACAATTTCACACAGCCTGAAGTTGACAATAAAATCAAAATAATTGTATTCTACAAATCTATTTTTCGAGGGCCGCTAGCTCAGTTGGTAGAGCAACGCCCTTTTAAGGCGTGGGTCGAAGGTTCGAATCCTTCGCGGCTCACCATGTGTCCCCATCGTCTAGCCCGGCCTAGGACATTGCCCTTTCAAGGCAGTAACGCGGGTTCGAATCCCGCTGGGGACGCCATTGAAAACAAAGCGCTGTTTTCACGCAGCGTTTTTTATTTTTAAAAAGTCAGCCAAGATTGGTATAATAACCCCCATACATTTCCATACGAGGTGAAGGAAATTATGCTTCCGTTTTGTTTGAATGCCAAGACAATATCAGATGCGTGGTTTCAGTTGATATATAATATTTTTGACCATTCCTACACTCAGAAAATCCAGAAAGGCTCATTTGAAAACGAGCAATATCGCCTTCAGTATCCGGGCATGGCAGTGTTCATTGAACACCCCGGCGAGGATATGATTCCTGTGATTCCACCTGCGTTGAATATCCCGTCGCCTACGACAATGGAGTATATAGAAGATTATTTTGCAAATTATCTTATGGATCCGGAACTTTCAGAGAACGAGACATACAAATACGCAAGCAGGATTCATCACCCGATGCCAAAGGGAGGGACGCAGCTTGAAAGGGTGATAGAGATGCTGAAAGAAACGCCCATGACCAATCAGGCGATTGTAGAGATAGGCTCTCCAGACGACCATGACGTATGCTACGGCAATGATGGAAAGCTTGACCCGCCGTGCATGAGGCTTCTTGACTTTAAGGCTGTTCCGAATGGCAATGAACTTTTGCTTACAGTAAGCTGCTACTTCCGCTCATGGGATTTGTGGGCAGGTTTTCCGACTAATCTCGGCGGCATAGAGCTTCTGAAAAACTATGTTGCCGGAGAAACAAATCTAAAGAACGGCCCTATGTATGCCTACAGCGCGGGTGGGCATATCTACGGTTATCAGGAAGAGATTGCAAGGATAAGAACGCTGAAGACAGGGGTTAAGAAAAGCTAATGGCTATCAATCATCTCTGTTGTACTTTTGTACTATGGAACTTCTGCTCTTTCTTAGCTACAAGCGACGGCTGGACTTGCAATTATACAAGCCACTTTATCTTCTGTTATGATATACTCCATAAAAATCAGTCAGGTATGTCATGTTGATGAAAACAGATTTAACTGTCGAAACATTTCTGCTGTTAAGGAATAATTTCTTTGACGCAAAAGGGAATCCTGTATCCTTTCCTTTGCGCCATAAGAGGAACACACAAGATGACCCGCTTGATGAATATATAAGCGAGATTCTAAAAAGAGAGTTGCCCAATAACTCAAGCTGCTTAAAAGCTCCTGGGCCTCTTATCACCCCTGATATTGTGGTTCTTCGCACTTCAATCTGCAAGGAATCCAACCCGCAACAGCTTCAAGACGATTTATCGAGGATAGTCGCTGTCGAAGTTAAAAAACTGGAACGAGCTAAAAGCGGAAAAATTGCGAGAGAATCAGGGCTGGATTATAACACTACACCCCCATGCGGGACTGTTCGTATCTATGATTCGGCCAATCGGCCTCTTAATGTACGCGGCTTTTATCTTTTCATTTGTCAGGAGCCTGATTTGCGCAGAAAAGGCTATTTCAGGTTGACGGCGCTTACGCTTTGTGACGGCAATGTATTGAATCAGGATTTTGATTTCTATCTCTCTATTGTCGGTGAAAGGACAAAACAGATAGGCATAGGAACATATAAAGACGCCTTTAACCGGCAGCGTCCCATGCTGGTATTTGCCAATCCATTAGGCGCTAAAGAGATGGATCGTAAAATCACTCTTATTCATCCTGATAAAAGTCTCAATAAACGTTACAAAAACCTATCGCTGTCAAATATTCTGCGACGCTCTATATCGGAAGGTAAGATTAATGAATTTTATTGCTATCGATTTGATAAAGATATTCCAAAAGATTGGAAGACGTCCACCTTAGTTGACCCTTTCCCAATGCCTAAACGTAAAACAAAGACGCAACCCCGTGGAAAATTCAGACTCGACTTCATGCTATCAAAATAGAAGATAGATCAGAAAATTGATATTTGGGTGTTGGGATATCTGGCATCTTTCATATCTTGCTGATTGTATAATAGATTAATATCATCCTCGATCTGGTTCTCAAAATCGGTCAATAGTATCTTCATCAATTTCAATTCTTTAATTTGAGATATTCGACTCACTATCTGCCCCATAAGAACAACACGTATGTCATTTCGGCTCAGATGTCTTCCTGCTCTGTTAAAACGGATAATCTGGTCTTTTGCAGCATCTTTAGCATTGTTCCAGAGATCTATCTCTATGGAGTCCATCAATTGCCACTCGCTTCGCTTACGGCATACCAAAATAATATCTAAATCTATAGGCTCTTTTGCCTGTTGTTTCGGCGTGGCAACCGACATTTCTGACTTAACAGGATGGGTAATGGTCAGAACAAAGCCGCTTTCCACAATAGCTTCTAAAATTGATATCCAGCCTTCATGCCTTGAGTGGTGATAAGTAAATATCAACAGTCCTTCAGGTCTCAAAATTCTGTTGCATTCTCTGAATACGCTGGATAGCTTATTTGAGAATATTTGCGGGTCTATATGCTGTACCTCGTCTGCTGCTCTTGTAGTTGACGCTCTGAAAATACCTCTCTCTCCCAAAATATGTCTAATCCATACATAAAAAAAATCGGCTAATTCAGAATAATGGACATTATCGAAAAACGGCGGGTCCGTCACCACAAGGTCGACACTGCGATCAGGAAGGTCGAATAAGGAAGAGTTACCACATGACAGATAAGTATTCATATTTTTTTCATCAAATTCTTTAAAGGATTTTGCAATGGATGTGCCCAATGAACAGCTCAAACCGAAAACCTTGCTCCCTGTCAATTTTTTATCTACCCTTTCTGCTCTCGATTCAAAAGGATTTTGACGGTAATCGAGAGATCTTAGGAGTCTGCTCTTAAATAATGTGGAGAAAGAGCCGGAACTTTTGGGTGTCCCCCAAAGGTTAGCCTCCAGTGGAGTTCTCTCAGGTTTTAAAATATGATGTGAAAACATATGCCTTACTGCACCTGTTCCCTCTCCTTTGAATGAGGCAAACATATTGTTAAACTCCAGACAACCTGAGAACAGACAGGCAAATAATGAGCGCATAGAATCGTCTTTTATTCCCCTTATTCTTTCAGCAAGGACAGACAGGCAAAGAAGCTGTCTATCGTTGAACATTTGATGCCAATATTTGTAGTTATAATTCAAAATCTGGTTTGTATTATAGCCAGGCTCTATTTGTACAAATGGATAGGGATTTTTCCTTTTGGCTAATTCTTTCGATGCCTTTAAATATAGGGTTTCGTCAAACTTATCGATTGCTTGATAATCCTTTATTCCGCTATCTTTAAGAACAAGCTTTGCATACATTCTGTGCGAAGGAGGCTCCCCTGACATCTTTGCTGTTTTTGCTATGGAAAATCTTTCTGAACAATGAGGGCATACGGCATTTGCAGCATTAACAGGGCCATTCTGAGGCTTGAATAAATGCTTGCAGTGCTTGCACCTCAGATTCTCTGAATCATACCTGCAAGTGTTTATCTGTCCGCAATAAGGACAGACTGCCTTTGCCTCAGGGTTTTTTAATGGATAAGCGTGGCGTGAAAAAATATATGATGAAAAAAGATCAACGGTCTTCCGGCATTTCGGACAGGGGAGTGTCTTTACCCAGAAATAATACAGGACGTCATGTAATTGATTGTTCGCATCCTTTGTTTTATAGTAATGTTTCAAATTTTCAGAAACATCCTTTTCTATCTCTGCGAATGTCTCCGGTACTTGTTTTCTTGAATATTTATTCAGGGCATTTTTAACTATAAAATATGAGACGGGATTTATATCCCTTCCGATAACCCTGCATCCTAATTTCAATGCCTCTCCTATCGTTGTCCCGCTGCCCATAAATGGGTCAAAAACAGTCATACCTGTTAGGCGGACAGGCTGATAGAACATCTCTTTGATGTTAGAGCCTTTAGGCGCTGCAGCACTTATCAATATACTCCTGAATACCGAGCCCAGCCTCTGAGCCCACCATTTATGTATATGATAAATTGGGCGGGTTACCTCTTTCCTGTAGCTTTCCAGTTCAGCTATGTCGCTGATGAATTCAAACGGAAAACCGTCTTCTATTGTTCTGTCACCAGACGTTATCAATGTCCTGCCGTACGAAACCAATGGTTCAGCAACACAATCAACAGGCGGCATCTTTATCCTTTTTGCTATTTCCCCTGGATTTTTGTAAATCTCTTTCATAAGGGACTCAGATATCCGTCCTGCAAGAAGGAATAGTTCATCTCTGTCATAATCAAGAACATCCGCGAGTCTGCTGATTAATCCGTCAGAGGGAGGAACTTTTCCAGCTTCGACTCTGGAGAGATAGGCTCTGTCAATCTTAAGTCGAGCGGACAAGGATTTTAGAGAAATTCCAAGCGAACTACGCAGTTCTTTAATTCGCCGACCAAAAGTCATGAAATAATATTACAGGCATGTGATAAATTTGTCAACCCATTATTACTTTAAGTTTTTTCACTGTGGCACTTCACTGCCTTTGCTCTTTTTTGTTTAATGCGGCGAATTTTTTAGAAAGATAGGAATACTTTCCGCATTTCTTTAAGAGCGGAACTACTTATTCAGTATCTTTGCGGCTTCTTTGGCGAAGTAGGTGAGGATAAGGTCAGCGCCGGCGCGTTTTATTGATGTGAGGACTTCCATCATCAGCAGTTTTTCATCAATCCATCCGAGTTTAGCGCCAGCCTTAATCAAAGAGTATTCGCCGCTTACGTTATATGCCGCAACAGGAATATCAAACGCGTTTCTTACATCCAAGATAATATCAAGATAAGTCATCGCAGGTTTTACCATCACAATATCAGCGCCTTCTTCAATATCAAGGCGAACCTCTTTTAACGCCTCTCTTCTGTTTGCCGGATCCATCTGATACGAACGCCTGTCGCCAAACTGTGGCGTTGATTCAGCAGCATCCCTGAAAGGCCCGTAAAATGCGGACGCATATTTTGCAGCATAACTCATGATTGGCACCTCTGAGAATCCTTCTGAGTCAAGCGCAATTCTTATTGCCCTTACCCTTCCATCCATCATATCGGAAGGCGCAACCATGTCCGCGCCTGCCTTTGCATGAGAAACCGCTTCTTTTGCAAGAAGATTTAATGTGGGGTCATTCATTACGTCGCCTTTTTTTATTATTCCGCAGTGGCCGTGAGTTGTGTATTCGCACATACAGACATCCGTAATTACATAAAGTTCGGGGACTTTATTTTTTATCGCTTTGATAGCATTCTGCACGACTCCCTTGGGGTCATAAGCGCCTGACCCTGTTTCGTCTTTATGTTCAGGAATCCCGAAAAGTATTACCGCAGGTATGCCGAGGGAATAGACCTCTTTTGCATGTTTTACGATATTATCAGCCGATTCCTGATAGCATCCCGGCATTGATTTTATTTCCTTGCGGGTGTTCTTGCCAAAGGTAACAAAGAGAGGATATATAAAATCATCAGGAGAGAGCGAGGTTTCCCTCACCATCTTCCTGATGATTTCGTTTTTTCTTATCCTTCGCGGCCTGTGTATCGGAAACATTTCTTTGTTTATTAGTTTATTGGGCTCATTGAGTTTATAGAGTTAACCCAACAAACCCTAAAAACTCCATAAACTTGATGACCTATTCTCATTCGCAGCTTGAGCAGCCGGAGCTGCATGACGGAGCGCTCCCGCCTGTGATGACAAAGCCCTGTCTTTCACCGTCATCCATGAAATCAATGTTCATGCCTTCAAGTTTTTTTGAAGTGTCTTTGTCAACGAAGACCTTAAGCCCGTTTTTCTCCACGATGTCGTCGTTGTCTCCCGGCTTTTCATCTATATCCATCCCGTAAGATGGACCGCAGCATCCGCCTCCGGCAGCATATACACGAAGCCCCCAGCCGGCCTTGCCTTCTGTTGCAAGTATCTCTTTTGCCTTTTCAGCGGCTGTGTCTGTTATTGTTATCACAATAAACCTCCTTAGTCAGGTTCTCTTGGAATTTTTTTGTAGAACCGTATCTTTAAGAATAAAGCAAAAAAGACCCAAAAAGCAACCTTTTGATGATATTAGCAGAAGATACACCTTCTCACTACCTGCATGAAAATTCTGACCCATCTAAAGCTTGTTCGCTCGAATTTACAAACTCGGCTTTTTCGCCTCAGCGAATCAGCCGAGGTCTGACAGCCTCAAACAGTGTAAATTCGGTCATACCGACCCGCTCACTTCGCTAAGATTGGTGCCCCAGAATTTTTATGATATCGTTCAATGGTATATCTTCTGCTATATACAAGCTATAATTAAACATGTCAAAAATCAATCTTAAGGCATTGAGTAAAACTGAAATGGAAGAGTTTGTAAAAAAGCAGGGGCTTCCGGCTTACAGGGCAAAACAGATACTTCACTGGGTATACGAAAAAAAAGCTGAGTCAATAGAATATATCACCGAATTTTCAAGAGAGTTAAGGAAAAAGCTTTCAGATATAGCGTATATAAGCAATCCTGAACTGCTCAAAAGACAGGTCTCAAAAGACGGAACAGAGAAATTTCTCTTTGGTTTAGAAGATGGTGAGTCAATAGAGAGCGTACTTATCCCTGATGAAGACCGTCAGACGCTCTGTATTTCCTCTCAAGTCGGGTGTGTAATGTCATGCGGTTTCTGTCTTACAGGGGGAATAGAGTTTAAGAGAAATCTTACGGCGCATGAGATTGTTGACCAGATAATAGCGGTAATGAAAGTTAAGAGTGAAGAGTTGAAAGTTAAAAGTTCAGAATCAAAAATCCCCTTTCACCCCCCTTTGCTAAAGGGGGGCACAGGGGGGATTACCAATATTGTTTTTATGGGAATGGGAGAGCCGCTTTTAAATCTTGATGAAGTTATTGAGGCCATTAAGAGAATGACAGAGCTTCTCGGATTCTCAAAAAGGAGGATAACGCTTTCCACATGCGGGATTGCCCCTAAAATTGCAGAGCTTTACAAAAGGGCGCCTCATATAAATCTTGCGATCTCGCTTAATGCGACAACAGATGATGTAAGAAACAGGCTTATGCCGGTAAACAAGAAATATCCAATCAGGGTTTTACTTGATGCGTGCAGGAAGATTCATTTACCGGCGAGAGACAGGATAACATTTGAGTATGTGATGATAGAAGGTGTGAACGATTCTTTGGCTGACGCAAAGAGGCTTGTAACGCTTCTCAAGGGAATTCCTTCAAAGGTGAATCTTATTCCCTTTAATCCCTTTGGGGGCAGCAGGTTTAAACAACCTTCTGATGAGAGAGTCCTTGCGTTTCAGGAGATTCTTATGGGAAGCAAGATTTTTACTTTTATAAGAAAAAGCAAGGGGCAGGATATCTTAGCTGCGTGCGGGCAGTTGAGGGCAGGGTATGGGAAATGAATAAAGTAATCATTTTATTAGGCCCGACAGGCGTGGGGAAGACAGAGGTTTCCATACTTCTTGCAAAGGCGTTGGGCACGGAGGTAATCAGCGGCGATTCAATGCAGATTTACAAGGGAATGGATATCGGCACTGCAAAGCCTTCAGAAAAGCAGAGAGAAGAAGTGAAGCACTACATGATCGGCATTGTTGAGCCTTCAGAATCTTACAGCGTAGGCAGATATATTGAAGATGTTATGCCGGTAATAGAGGCGCTTCACAGAAAAGGGAAAATCCCCATAGTTGTCGGTGGCACAGGGCTTTACATAAAGGCAATGACAAGAGGGATATTCAGCGGTCCATCCGCTGACTGGAAATTAAGAGAAGAACTTACTTCGCTTGAGGAAGGACAGGCTGGCGCACTTTATAGTTATCTGCAGGAACTTGATCCTGAGGCAGCATCAAAAATAATGCCTGCTGATACAAGGCGCATCATAAGGGCAATTGAAGTCTGCCTAAAGACAAAACAAGGCATGTCGGAACTCCAGCAGAAAGCGACAAGACCGCTTCCATACGAGTTCATGAAGATTGGCATCACAAGGAACAGGAAGGAGCTTTATAAAATGATTGAAGGGCGTGTTGATAAGATGATTGAAAATGGGCTTGTTGATGAAGTGAAAAAATTAATTGCCATTTACCGATCCACCCATTCGCTCTCCTCGGCGAGTCGCCCGAGGCGACCGATTCACCCATTCACTCTCCTCGGCGAGTCGCCCGAGGCGACCGATTCACCGATTCGCCCCTTCACCGCTCTGCAGGCAATAGGATACAAGGAGATTTCAATGTATCTTAGTGGAGAAATACTGCTTGAAGAAGCGATAAGGCTCATTAAGCGGAATACAAAGCGTTATGCCAAGAGGCAGTTTACATGGTTCAATAAAGAAGAGGATATACGCTGGACAGATATTACGGGCGTTCAGGATGTCAATGAAATATTCAAGAGGGTATGGAAGATTCTTAACGGGTTAATGGATAAGGCAGGATGATTTAAAAGTTGATTCGGATGACTTCAGATATGTAGAATAAATAAATCCCGTTAGAGAACTCACATGGGGTATTCTCTAACGGGATAAATTGATGCTGAAGATGCGAGGTGCGGCGTGGGTAAAAACATCATAGAGAAGATTTTTGAGGCGCATAAAGCATATGGCGAGCTGAAAACCGGCAGTCCTGTCGGGCTTAGGGTTGACCAAGTATATACACAGGATGCAACCGGCACTATGACATGGCTTCAGTTTGAGGCGATTGGCGTTGAGAGGGTTAAGGTTCCGCTTGCTGTGTCATACATTGACCATAACATGCTTCAGACAGATTACATGAATCCTGATGACCATAAATTCCTTCAGACTGTAGCTGCAAAATACGGCGCATACTTTTCAAGGCCCGGCAATGGAATCTGTCATCAGGTTCATCTTGAACAGTTTGCAGCGCCCGGAAAGATCGCACTCGGCACTGACAGCCATACGCCGACAGGCGGCGGAATAGGAATGATAGCTATAGGCGTAGGCGGGCTTGACGCTGCAACAGTGATGGCCGGAGCGCCGTTTGAACTCACAATGCCCGAGGTCGTAAAGATAAATCTCACAGGCAAGCTGAATCGCCCGTGGGTCACGGCAATGGATGTAATCCTTGAGATTCTGAGGAGACTGACCGTGAAAGGCGGGGTAGGCAAAATATTTGAATACGGAGGCTCTGGGGTAAAAGACCTGAATGTGCCTGAAAGGGCTGCGGTTACGAATATGGGCGCGGAGCTTGGGGCAACGACCTCTGTATTCCCGAGTGACGGAAGGACAAAATTCTATCTTAAGGCAGTCGGCAGAGAAACTGACTGGGTAGAGCTTAAGGCAGACGATGACGCAGGATATTCGGAGATGATAAATATTGACTTAGGCGCAATAGAGCCGATGATTGCGCAGCCCCACAGCCCTGACAATGCCGTTACCGTGAAGAGCCTTAAAGGCACAAAAGTTGATCAGGTCTGCATAGGAAGCTGCACGAACTCTTCATATCAATCATTGAAGACAGTGGCGTTGATATTGAAGGGCAAGACTGTTTCTAAATGTGTGAATCTTCTCATAAACCCCGGCTCAAAGCAAGTATATGAGATGATTTCACGGGAAGGACTCATAGCGGACATGATCTCATCAGGCGCAAGAATGCTTGAGGCGTCATGCGGCCCGTGTATCGGAATGGGCGGAGCTCCCGGCAGCGGCCAGATATCAGTGCGCTCGTATAACAGGAATTTTACCGGAAGAAGCGGCACAAAAGATGCGTTTGTTTATCTTGCAAGCCCTGTATCATGCGCTGTCTTTGCTATTAAGGGAGAAATAGTTGATCCCCGTGAATCAGGCATTAAGATTGCGACTTTTGAGGAGCCTTCTAAATATCTGGTAAACAGGAATTTCATAATTCCTCCTCTGAAGGACACGTCAGATGTGAAGGTAATAAAGGGGCCGAACATAAAAGGCGTGCCTGTAAAAGATCCTCTGAAAAACAGGATTGAAGCAGAAGTTCTTCTTAAACTCGGCGACAACATTACAACAGATGACATTATGCCTGCAGGCTCAAAAGTCCTTCCGTTCCGGTCTAATATACCAAAGATTTCAGAGTTTGCCTTCAGCGGAATTGATTCTACATTCACCAAAAGAGCAAAGGAGGCAAAAGAGAATGGAGGCTGCATTGTAATAGGAGGAGAGAACTACGGACAAGGCTCATCAAGAGAGCATGCAGCGATTGTTCCCATGTATCTCGGGCTTCAGGCAGTGATTGCAAAGTCATTCGCAAGGATACACAAAGCGAACCTCATAAACTTCGGGATGCTGCCGTTACAGTTCAAAAACCCTTCTGACTATGAGAAAGCAGAGAAGGGCGACAGGCTTGTTATTAAGGATGTAATAAATACACTTAACGGAAATCAGGTTTATAAAGTTGAGAACATTACAAAGGGATCTTCATTTGAGGCTGTATCAGATTTGAATGACAGGCAGAAGGAGATTATCATAAAAGGCGGCCTTCTGCCGTATACGAAGAAGTGAGTGTAAGGGCATAGCATAGTATTTTCGCTCATTCTATTTGCAATAAGCAGGATTATTTTTCGCTTTTTTACGACATTTTTCGACAGTTCTAAAGCTCATTCCGCTACAGCCTCGAAACTCGCCCTTCCGGCTCAGACAGTCGAGGCTGTCCGCCCGTAGCGGACGCTTCATTTCACTAAGAACTGTTACCTAAAAATCTCGATGTCGCTCAAAACAACCCTGCTTTTGCATATCGGCAAAAGAATCCACTCAAATACCATGCCATGCCCTCAAAAGTACTTTGCTATCAGCCTATATCCAGATTTATGTAGAGATAATGTAAAATATTGACCTATGAAAGATACCGCTGTTATGAAACGGGTTTTGAAGCTTGCGGCAAAGGCGGCAGGGATGACAAGCCCGAATCCGATGGTTGGAGCTGTTATTGTCAAAAACGGAAAGATCATCGCAGAGGATTATCACAGAAAACCCGGCGCTTCTCACGCAGAGGCTCTGGTCATAGACAAAGCCGGAGAAAAGGCAAAAGGCGCAATACTATATGTGAACCTTGAGCCATGCTGCCACACCGACAAAAGAACACCTCCATGCACAAAGGCAATTATCAAAGCAGGGATAAAGAAAGTTGTCATAGGCATGAAAGACCCCAACCCAAATGTTTCGGGGAAAGGGATAGAAGAACTCAGCAAATCAGGCATAAATGTAGTCTCTGGAATTCTCGAGAAAGATTCAATTAGGCTGAACGAGGCTTACGCAAAATATATTACGACAAAAAGACCGTTTGTAATATTAAAAGTTGCAATGACACTTGACGGAAAGATTGCAACTTCTGAAGGAGAGTCAAAATGGATTACAGGAGAAAAGGCAAGGGAACTGGTTCATAAAACAAGAGGCAGCGTTGATGCTGTGATGACAGCTATAGGGACTGTCAAAGCTGATGACCCGCAGCTGACTGCAAGAGCAAAAAAGGTGGCAAGAAGCCCGGTGCGAATTGTAATAGACCCTGTGTTTGAGATTCCTATTGATGCGAAGATATTGCATACTCCTCCTAATACGGTAATAGTTACGAAAGTGTCAAAGAGTCAAGTGTCGGAGTCTAAAAAGAAAACACTTCTGGAGAAAAACATAAAAATAATCGAATACGAGGGAGAGCGTGTTGACCTGAACTGGCTGATGAAAAAGCTTGGCGAGACGGGAATAACATCTGTGATGATTGAAGGAGGCTCTTCCTTAAACAGCCATGCGCTTGAAGACGGCATTGTTGACAAGGTTATGTTTTTCATAGCGCCAAAGATTATCGGCGGAAGGGAATCATATCCTGCCGTAGGCGGGAAAACCTTCAAAAAACTTTCGGACGCATATAGAATAAAAGATATAAAGATAAATCGCATTGGAGGAGACATCTTAATCGAAGGGTATCTGGAAAATGACTGAAAAGAGCCTTATCCCAATCTGCTCATGGTGCAAAAAGATACGTACTGAAGACATGTCATGGAAGAGCATTGACATGTATCTTGCAGATATAGGATTTGGTGTCTTCACCCATGGGATGTGTCCTGGCTGTGCTGAAAAGTACTTTGAGAAAAGGGCATACCTTGAGAGTTACCAAAATATCTGTAAGGCAATAAGCGTAAGCCTCTCGCTTGAAGAGGTTTTAAGTCTGATCGTTACGAATGTAGTTAAGGTGATGAATGTTAAGGCGAGCATGCTCAGGCTTCTTGATAAGAATACAAATAAGCTTGAGGTTGCCGCATATTACGGCCTGAGCGAAGAATATGTTAATAAAGGCCCTGTCGTTTCTGATGCAAGCATTGCTGATGCGTTATCCGGCAAGGCTGTTTCTATCTATGACATCCAATCCGATCCTGATGCAACATATAGAAGTGCGGCAGAGAAAGAGGGGATAAGAAGCATTCTCTCTATTCCATTGAGGTTAAATGATGAAGTAATCGGTGTGCTCAGAATGTATACTGCCGAGCCTGTTAAATATAGTAAGGAAGACTTGAAATTTGTTGCCGCAATAGCTGATCAGGCAGCGATAGCCATAAACAATGCACGCACCTTTGAAAAAACAATCTCAAAAGAAAAACAATATTTAAGAGTCTTTGAGGAAGTGACAAAGGCTGTAAGCTCCACACTGGATTTAGAGGAAGTGCTTAATCTTATTGTGCAGAAGCTTCCTGCTGTAATGAACCTAAAAGCTGCAACTATAAGACTTCTTGATAGAACAGGAGAAAAACTATGGCTTGTTGCTGCGCATGGCCTTTCAAAAGAATATCTCAATCGTGGTCCTGTGGATACAGAGGAAAATGTGAGAGAGGCGCTGCAGCTAAAACCTGTTGCCATCTATGATGTGACTAAAGACTCCAGAATTAAATACCAGAGAGAGGCAGAGCGCGAAGGGATAAAGAGCATGCTGACTCTTCCAATTATAGCAAGGGGGAAGCTGATAGGTATAATGAGGCTTCTCACAAATGAATTCAGGCATTTCAACGATGAAGAAATAAGGTTTACGGCTTCCCTTGCAGAAGTATGCGGAACTGCAATCGATAACGCAAGGCTTTATGAGGAGTTGAAGAAAAAAGAGGGCAGCAGGTAAATTTATCTAAGCTCTGACCTTAGATAGTCTATTATCAGCCTGACGCCGATACCTGAAGCGCCTTTCGGAATATATGGCTTGTCCTTTTCCACCCATGCAGTGCCTGCTATGTCAAGATGAACCCACGGCGTTTTTTCTGCAAATTCATAGAGAAAATACGCCGCTGTAACAAGCGAGCCGTTTTTTCCGCCCGTATTTTTGATGTCAGCGATGTCGCTTTTTATATACTCTTTGTATTCATCAAATAAAGGCATTTCCCATACGCGCTCAAAGGTATTGTCAGCAGACTTTTTGATATTATCAAGCAACTTCCTGTCATTTCCCATCATTGCTATAGCCTCATTCCCGAGCGCAACGGAACACGCGCCTGTAAGGGTTGCAATATCAATAATCGCCTTTGGCTTGAAATTTTTTATTGCATATCCGATGGCATCTGCAACTATGAGCCTGCCTTCCGCATCGGTATTTATTATCTCAACGGTTTTCCCCGTGATTGACCTTGCGATATCACCCGGCTTTGTTGCAGAGCCTCCGGGCAGGTTTTCTGTTGCAGGCAGTATGCCGATAAGATTCACGGGAAGTTTTAAAGCGGATGCAGTTTTTAATACGCCCAGAACCGCTGCGCCTCCCGCCATATCATATTTCATCTTTTCCATTCCATCAGAAGGTTTCAGCGATATGCCTCCGCTGTCAAATGTAATTGACTTTCCGATTAGTGCGAGAGGTTTTGATTTTGCCCCTTTGTATTCGAGAACGATAAACTTGGGAGGTTCGTGGGATCCCTTTGCAACAGAAAGATATGCTCCCATTCCAAGTTTTTCTGTATCCTTTTTCTCAAGGATTTTCACTGACAGATTTTTTTGTCTTAGAGAAACCGCTGCCTTTGCAAGGTCTGATGGAGTCATGTCATTGGAAGGGGTGTTTATCAAATCCCGCGCAAAATATACAGAGGATGTTATGGCCCCGGTCAATCTTAGTTCATCGCTAAGCCTTTTTGATGTTTTTGAGAGTATTGTAATGTTATTTATCTTCTTGTTATCTTTTTCTTTTCTGTATCTCTCAAATTTATATAAATTTAACAAAGCCCCCTCTATGAAATTCAGAGGCGAAAGTTTAAGAGATGAAATAAGGTTTGTGGAAACCGCAATCTTCTTCATCCCCTTGTCGCGAAGATGTACTGCTGCTTTTCCGCCTGCCTGCCTTATGTTCTCGGCAGATACCTCGTTTTTTTTGCCAAGGCCGATAAGCAAAATCCTTTCGGGTTTTATCCCTTTAGGCGCCGGCATTAGAAGAAGCTCGTTCCGTTTGCCGTGAAATTCCTTTGAGAATGCTTTCCTGATTTGTTTCTGAAAGGCTGAGCCGAATTTTTTATAAAACTCTGAATCCCCTTCTACAAAAAGGAGAATCAGTGCATCGCAGACACAGTTTATTCCGCTGATATTTTTAACTGATATCTTCATTTAAAACCTAAAATGAATCCTTGCATGTGTGGGTTATTTTTTTAATTTTGTATTTGTTTTCGCAGAAATAAACTCTCCTTGTAATGCGCTGGCCTGAATCTATCCTTGTGTCTTTAAAATCTCCGTAAGTCCCGTCGCATTCTGAGTCGTCCTCAAAAACCGCCCTGAAACAGTTGTTATTTAATAACCTACTTCCGCTTCCCTCGTATTTAATGGTTATGGTTGCCTCTCTTTTCCGGAGTTTTGCCAATTTATGCTTTGAAGAAGTGGGACGCCATTTGGTGATGACATAGTCGCCTCCGAATGCCGTCTCTGAATAACAGAATGTTAATATGAAAGCAGCGCATGATAACATGAAAAATTTTTTCAGCATCAGTCCTCCTTTTTTCATGTATAACAAAATAATTTATGCTCTCGGTTTTGCAAGTATCTCAAGGACTTTAAGATCAAGAAATCTCTTTGACGCGGCGGATTTAATAACCATCACGGTATCAGCGCCCCTTCCAGTGCCCGCAACAGCAAGAACTTCCTCTCCTTCAGGAATAAGTCCTGCATCAGCAGCCATCATCACAATCTCACAGCACACCTTTGGCCCCTCTCCAAACCTTCTTAGGGACTGGGCGATAATGAGCGTTGGATATAAACCGCCGAACTTAGATGAAAAGGCTGTTTCCAATGAATGTGTAAGTATGGTCCCTGTGTATATCTTTGCGCTGTTTACCTTTATTTTCTCTATGACATCATTTGGGATTTCGGATGTGTTTGGTTCTTTGAATCCTGCAGAATGCGTTACAACAACAAGATTAACAGCGGATGTTTTTAATGCCTCTGAAAATAAGATGCCTGTATTGCCGCCTGTGGTTGCCACTACAAGATGTTTGTATGCGCTGTCCTTTATAGCCTGCTTGACAACTTCAAGACATGCGGATGTGTTTTCCTTCCCGGGTTTTTCAAAATATATTACTTTTATTTCCATAGAGAGATTATAACAAAGGATTCAGATAAATCTCTATTTATACCGAAATTATTTAGGTAATTGTAAAAGTTTTGGCACCATTTTAAAATGGTGCAATGGATCTAAACACA
>JASEHP010000089.1 GCA_030018605.1 Thermodesulfovibrionales bacterium | reverse complement strand
TATCCTTCTAATAGGGCTGTTGAAGCGACAACGTTTGCCCCACCTCGGTCCGTATAGCGCTGCATTTACCGAAACCTTAACCGCCCTTTCTATAACCTCTTGGCGCTTGGCGGACCAACTGCCGACAAAGGACCAGTCGTATTTCTTTTCCACATCTACAGGATGCCACACCAGCGGGTCCACAGAGTGATGAAGGAGACTCACATTGGAGTGCCCCCTTTTAAGCCCCTCCTCAATGCAAGATGAGTTCATGAAGAAATACCAATCAAATAAATTTATTTCCTTGAGCGCTTCTTCTATACGCTCTTCTTTTTCTATCCACCAGCAAAAAAGAGGAGTGCTTTTTCTAATATCTTCCAGTACGTTATGCCGGAAGCCGATTCCACGGATAAGCAAAACCATATCAGGATTGAATTGTTTATATATTTTCCATAAATTGGAGCTTCTATAGTTTATGTGTGTAAGAGGATGATTAGAAAAAACGCTTTTATCCTTTGGGATTATGCGCAGATTATGAAGCAACTTATTGGCAGAATGTATTATGTAGCGGTCAAACCAGTGGTTAGCATCCGCATAAACCATCTCTGTAGATATCCCCTTTCGGTTGAAAGCGGAGGCAAGATACTGCATGATAGGAGGTTTTGAAGAATAAACCAACAAAACTTTTTCCATGGCACTATGTTGATTTGAATGCTGTTTGTTTAATGGCATCAAATACCTCATTGATGCTGATATTTTCCATACATTTTTGATATTTGCACTTTTTGCTCACACACGGCTCGCATGTTCTTTCTTTTTGTATGACAGTATGCTTTTCCATATCATAATAAGGCCCTGATTTTTTTGCGTCTGCTACTGCAAACAGAGCAATAACAGGCGTGCCGACTGCTATTGACATGTGCATGATTCCCGTGTCCCCTGAGACTAAAACTCTGAATCGTCTAAGCAGCGACGGCATATATTTTAGAGGAATTTCGCCTGCTGATACAATGGCTTTTTCTCCTATGGCATCTGCAATTTTCCTGCAATATTCATATTCCTGAGGCGACCCTGTTATTATTATCTTTAATTCGGGGTACGAATTAATAAGCCTTCTGCCCAGTTCTATAAATCTATCAGGAAACCACATTCTGCTGAGAGTAGATGCGCCTGCCTGAAAGCCTATGATTGAATCCGCGCCTATGATTCGGCTGCTTTCCAGAAACTTATTGACAGCAGATTCTCCGTCTTTTTCTATAGGCAATATCATTCTTTTATCTGAAATCCTGCAGTCAGCCAGTTCTGCCGCCTTTAGCCGCTGTTCTACTCCATGGATTAAGTCTTCCCGTCTCAATGTATGGTTTTTGTTTGACAGCAGAAATCCATATTCGCTTGTGGTCGGCACTTTTATGATGAATCTTGCCCCTGAAAAATATGCCATCGGCGTCGCCTGAGGCTCGTTGCCGTGAAATATCAACACAAGGTCAAATTTATGCTTGCGGAGATTCATGATAGTCTGGAAAAATTTTTTATATCCGCCATGATAAGGAATTATCTCATCTATGTGAGGGTTATTTTCAAAAAGCTCCATGTTTTTAATGTTAAAATGAGTAACTATCCTTGCCTGAGGGTATCTCTCACGTACAGCTCTTATTGCCGGCGTAGAAAGCAATGTGTCTCCTATTGCCGTTGATGAGACAACTAAAATGTTTTTAACCGCTTCTGGATCAAAATATTTTAAATCTGTCTGCCTTCCATCAAAGAATTTCACGATCTTTAGCAGCAAAAACAGCAGGACATCAATTGGATTGATTCTCATTTTTTCTTTATCGTGAGATATAGGCTTGAAAGAATAGTATTTGTATATATTACCATTCTTTTCTTAAACCAGGCAACGCTGTCCTTAACTATTATCCGGTTTATTTCGCACGGGTCAGAGCCAGGTTTAACGACACCGTGGTTAGTGGTGAATATTGCCTTATAGTCTGCTTCCTTTGCAGAAGTCAAAGCAAGGTCATTATATTCGCCGTAAGGCCAGCAGAGATATGGGCATGGACTTCCAAGCCTTTTTTCAATAATTTCCCGCGATTCTTTAAGTTCTTCCACAAGTTCTTTCTCAGGCAGGCTGCTGCATTTAGCGTGGCTTTTTGTATGCGAATAGAACTCAATAAACCCGGTGTCGGTCATCTCTTTAATGACATCCCAGTTTAGCACAACCTTATGCGATTCTCCCTTTTCTATCAGCGATTTTGATTCCTCATGCGTTGGGATGAGAGATGGAATCATGGTAGTATTTTCAGATGAATTTTCCACTCTGTCAGTGATTAAGAAGACAGTTGCATTGATTTTGTATTTTTTGAGTATGGGAAAGGCATGCATATAATTATCAAGCCAGCCGTCGTCAAAGGTGACAACTACAGCCTTCTGAGGTATAGTCAATCCGCCGTTTATGTAAGAGACGAGTTCTTCAATCTTTAGCGTTCTGTAGCCCGCTCTTTGTAAGTACGCCATCTGGCATTCAAAGACCTCAGGAGTTATAGTGACCATATCGCCTTTATGCGGGTTGATGTGATGGTACATTAAAACCGGAACCGGTCTCATTGAGGTCATTGAGACCTCTCCTTTATGAGAGATAGATAAAGATCGTACATTCTCTCGCACATTTTTTCTACCGTATAATACTTTTCCGCTATTTTTCTTCCTTCCATTCCCATTGATCTTGCTCTTTCTCTATCCTTCAGCGTCTTTATAATTGCTTCCGCAAGGGCATGGGGATTATCCGGCTCTACAAGATAACCGTTTACGCTGTTTTTAATCACTTCGCTGACGCCGCCCACATCCGCTCCTATCACAGGCTTGCCCATTGCCATTGCCTCTATAAACGAAGTCCCGAGCGCCTCCTGAAGTGTCGGCAGTGCAAAGACATCAATGGATTTCAAAATTTCCGGGATGTCCGTTCTCAATCCGAGCATGAAGACTTTTTCAGATAATCCCGATGTCTTAATCTTATTTAAAATATTCTCCTTTTGCGGTCCGTCACCTGCAAATACAAAAACAGCCTCAGGTATTTCTTTGAGGACTGACGGTATGGCATCAAGGATAATATGATGTCCTTTCTTTCTCCTTAAAATCGATATTGTGCCTATGACAGGGACATCTTTTTGCAACCCCAGTTCCTGCCTTAAACTGTCATCAACTTTCTCAGGGTTAAATTTATCTGCATCTATGCCTGTTGGTATGGCTGCTATTTTCCCCGGAGCAATGCCGCTTCCTATCAAATACTGCCTTACATATTCACTCACAGTTACAACTTTATGTGCCAGCAGGTTGTATGTAAACTTTGAGGTTATGGGAAGCGCCAGGTGTCTTGTCCTGACTATTATCGGTTTTTTTCTTGAAAGCCTTCCTGCTATGCCCGCAAGCAGGCTGTCCCTTCCGCTGTGAGTGCTTATTATGTCAATATTTTCGCTTCTTATCAGTTTAAGTATATGGCTTATCGCTAAGATGTCATAACTTTTTCTCATTCTGCATGTTCTTACTTCAATGCCTTCAGCCAATGCGCGTTTATTCAATCTGCTTTCAGGCTGACAGAGAATTAGCGCCCTTACTCCTCTTTTCTTCAAGCCGATGCATTCCTGAAGCGTCCTATTTTCCTGTCCTCCCCAGCCTGCTGATGACTCTGTATGAAGTATGCTGAATGTCATTTTATAAGTTATTTGCCTTCACGCAGTTTATTACAAGCCTGTTGCCTGTCAGCAGTTCTCTGGAAGCCAGCCACTTAATCATTTTGGTTTTTTGCGTATTTTTATCAAAGAGCAGTCCCGGAAGGTATAAAGTTTTTAGAAAAGGGTACAGCAATAAATCTTTTAGTTTTATGTCCAGAGCGATGACATCCCTTAACTCAAAGCCGTTCTTTTTTATAAGCTCAAAGACTTCCACAAATGACGGAATATTGTAGATGAAATGGTCCCATTCCTTATGCTGCTTGGTTCTGAACGGTTTGAAGCGCTGGAAATAACCCCTTCTCAAAAAATATAGCCGTGAGAATACCGTAAGTATATTGGGGAAGCTGATGATAAGGCTGCCGCCTGTCTTTAATACCCTTCTGAATTCCTTGAAAAGTTTCTCATGATTCTCTAAATATTGCAATGATTCAGCACAGACAACAAAATCAAATTGTTCATTCTTGTACGGCAGAAAATCATTCAGATCAGCATTTACAAATCGCTGTACGCTATGAGGATTGTCATATTTATCCATATAAAAGACCTGATGCCCAGCCTTTTCAAGAGCTTTGCCAAGCTCTCCGTTGCCGCAGGCGGCATCCAGCAGACATCCGCTTTTCTTATCTTTCAGCAATTCATATATCGCCCGGTGCATTTTTTTCATTTTTAATTTACCATTCAGATTTTTATATATTCAGTTTGCTTTTTAAAATGTTTATAACCTCTTCAACTTTCGTCTCCTCCAGGCACCTGCTGATTTTGGTTCCGTCACATCCATCTTTCCCGCATGGAATGCACTCCCAGTTTTGTTGAATAACCGTGTGAATTCCGAATCTCTGTATCCCATTTCTCTTTGGATAGGGCGTCTCTTCTGGACCCACGGGGACAGTCCCGATTCTACGACTTTGCTTCGCTCCGTCCGTAAATCCGGGACAGTCCCCTCCAAACTTGGAACTTGGAACTTGGAACTTGGAACTCTCGTTGTCCCACGGCCCCCAGTGAAAGGCGCCGCTTGGTCCGAATAGGGCGACGACAGGCGTGCTGACTGCTGCGGCAATATGCATGGGAGCGGAGTCTACGCCAAAAAATAAATCCGACACTTCTAATAGCGCAGCAAGCTGTTTAATGTTTGTTTTTCCGCAAAGGTCAATTAATCGTGAACCGTAAGGGGACTGTCCCAGATTTACGGGCGAAGCCCCCGTAACTGACGGGGAACCGGGACTGCCCCCAACTACAAAAGATAAAATTCTCTTCGCCTTTTCCATTTCCCGTTTGTCAGGAGCTGATGTAACGATTACAATTATGCCTCTGTCAGTCAGCCAGTTTATAACGTCTGCCATGTATTTATCCTTCCAGCATTTGAAAAACCATCTTGATGTCGGGTGGACATGAACAACAGGAGTGTTTTTATCTGTCCTCTTCTTTTCAAGGATACGGTTAGCGAATATTCTTGCATCTTCAGGAATGGATATATCCACGGAGAGATTGTCTGTTTTGATGCCAAACTGGCTCACGACATCAAGGTTTTGCAGCACTGTGTGCTGGTTATCGTTTCTTGAGGCAAGGTGGGTATACAGGTATTTTTTCCCCTTGAACCCATCTCTGGTGTCATGCGCAAGCCTGTATGCAGCGCCTGAGACAAAGGATATTATCGCAGCCCTGTCACCGCCTGTGAGGTCAATTGCCATATCAAAGCCTTTCCTGCGCATCATTTTTAAAAATGATATTTCTTTTATATATTTTTGTGGGAAGCGCATTCTCTTAATGCTTCTGTCAAAGGCTATTATCTCCTTAATAAATGGGCTTGACTCTAAGACCTCTTCCGTGCCTGAATTCACGAGGGCGGCAATATGCGCCTCAGGAAAATTCTCTCTTAACGCCCTGAATACAGGAACACTCAGAAGGACATCGCCGATATGGCGGAGTTTTATGACAAGAATTTTTTTTATGCCGATGAAATTCATGACTTTAACAATAGAAATTTATTTATACTATCACATTCCAGAGGTAAAATTATACTGCTATGGGGCTTGAATTATTAAGGAAAATCTTTTAAGGTAGATACATGCAAAGGGGAAATATCACGGCTAATTCAGGCAAAAGCCAAAATCTTCATAATAACTGTCTGACCGGATTAGAAGGGGGGCGCTGAGATGCTCAGGGCGATGCGCAAACACGCAAAGTTTTTCTATGTATTATTTTTTATTGTAATACTTTCATTCATATTCTGGGGGGTCGGGACAGTTGATAAGTCGACAGCAGTTCCTGTTGCAGAGATAGGAAAGGAAAAGATAACAGTTGAGGAATACGGACGCGCCTATGACAAGACCATAGATTTTTACCGGGATACATACAAGGAAAAATTCAATGATGAGATGGAAAAGAAACTTAAACTCAGAGAGAAGGTGCTGGATTCTCTTATAGATGAAAGAGCGCTGCTGATTGCAGCCAGGGGTATTGGGATGACTGTGACCGATGAAGAGCTTGAAGAGGCGATAAGGAATGAGCCTGGCTTTACAAGAAACGGCGTTTTTGACAGGGATATATATATGAGGATATTGCAGATTAATAGAATTACACCAGAATATTTTGAGAATATAAAGAGATATGAATTGATGCTCATCAAAATGAAGAGACTTATCGGCGAGGCATTTGACCTTACAGATGATGAGAGCAGACAGATAACCGGAGATGAGCAGACGGCAAAGGCTTTCAGGCAGGCGCTTTTATTTGACAAGAGGCAAAAAGCCGTGAAATCATATGTGGAAGGCGTTAAGAAACAGATTAAGATTAAAGTTAATAAGGAGTTGATATCCTGATTAATGGACCTCAAAAATAGCAGGATAAGGCGTCCCCTAAACCACCGAAAAATAGACATAGACTGAGTAACACTATAATTTACCTGCCATTGCGAGAACCCGAAGGATTCGCAGCAATCTCATTGGAGACTACGAGATTGTTTCGCTTTGCTCGCAATGACGACTTTCTATGTCTATTTTTCGGAAACCACGGTAGTGTCAATCATTTTGTGTAAATTCCTTTAAGAGCTTCTTTCCCCATTGTTC
>JASEHP010000088.1 GCA_030018605.1 Thermodesulfovibrionales bacterium | reverse complement strand
TTTTAGATGATTTAACCAGTACCTTCCCGGTTACATTTTAGATGATTTAATGCGTGTTCTGGATGTCTTTCAGTTTTCTATGCTAAACTTGTAAAACTAATTACCAAGTCGATGACTCGTAGAGAGGGGAAATTGGGACTTTACAGGCTTAGCATTTCTGAAGCAAGGGAACTGCTTGATAAAAGAAAAATCACTGCAAAGGAACTTCTGAATGCCATATATCAGAGGATCGCATCCGTTGACAGTAAAGTAAAGGCATTTGTCACCTTGTCAAAAGAGCAGGCTTATGAGATGGCTGATGCCTCTCAAAAAGAGATAAATGCGGGGAGGTCTTCAGCGCTCTCGGGAATCCCGCTCGCAATAAAAGACAACATGTGCACAAAAGGCATTCGCACCACTTGCTCGTCAAAGATACTCGCTGATTTTATTCCGCCTTATGAGAGCACGGTAACATCAAAACTGGGTGAGAACGGCTATATTCTCATCGGCAAGACGAATCTTGATGAATTTGCAATGGGTTCATCAACAGAAAATTCAGGATTCTTCACGACAAAAAACCCGTGGGATATTGAAAGGATTCCGGGAGGCTCAAGCGGAGGCTCTGCTGCTGCGGTTGCCGCTGATGAGTGCATAGCGGCTCTCGGCTCTGACACAGGTGGCTCAATAAGACAGCCGGCGGCATTGTGCGGTGTGGTAGGGTTAAAGCCTACTTACGGAAGGGTTTCAAGATACGGGCTTGTTGCGTTTGCATCCTCTCTGGATCAGATAGGGCCTATCACAAAAAATGTGAAAGACTCAGCAATACTGCTGAATATAATTTCAGGCAATGATTCTTGCGACTCCACCTCAGCGCCTATAGCTGTTCCTGATTTTACAAAAGTTCTCGGGAATGAAATTAAAGGGTTAAAGATAGGCATTCCAAGGGAATATTTTATTAAGGGAATGGGAAGGGAGATTGAGAAATCAGTTAAGGGAGCAATAAAAAAACTGGAATCGCTTGGCGCAATCCCCGTTGAAATATCCTTGCCTCACACCGAATACGCGGTTGCAACATATTATGTGCTTGCGACATCAGAGGCATCTTCCAATCTGGCAAGATATGACGGCGTTAAATACGGCTTCAGGGCTGCCGGTCGCGACTCGCAACGAGAAGGAAAAGACCTTATGGAGATGTATATGAACACGAGGGCGCAGGGATTCGGAGCCGAAGTAAAAAGAAGGATAATTCTCGGCACATATACATTGTCGTCGGGTTATTACGACGCATACTACAAAAAAGCGCAGCAGGTAAGGACGCATATAAAAAGGGATTTTGAAGAGGCGTTTAAGGCAGTTGACGTCATTGCAACGCCCACATCTCCCACACCTGCGTTTAAGATTGGAGAGAAGGCAGACGATCCTTTGAAGATGTATTTATCAGACATATTCACAATCTCTGTAAACCTTGCAGGAATACCTGCGATTTCAATTCCGTGCGGATTCACATCAAGCAATCTTCCGGTCGGGTTGCAGATCATCGGGAAGCACTTTGACGAGGAAACAATTTTGAAAGCAGCATACGCGTATGAGCAGTCAACAGACTGGCATAAGAGGAAGCCGAACTTATGAGATACGAAGCGGTAATAGGTCTTGAAGTTCATGCCCAAATGCTGACTGACAGCAAGGTGTTCTGCGGATGCTCCACGAAATTCGGCTCGGAGCCGAACACCCAGACGTGCCCGGTGTGCATAGGCATGCCCGGCGTTCTTCCTGTCCTGAATAAAAAAGCGCTGGAGTTTGCGATAAAGACAGGCTTGGCAACTAACTGCAAGATTTCCTCTTACAGCAGGTTTGCCCGCAAGAATTATTTCTACCCCGACCTTCCGAAGGGTTATCAGATAAGCCAGTATGAACTGCCAATATGCGAGCATGGTTTTATTGAGGTTATTGTTGACGGAGAAGTGAAAAGGATTGGCATAACAAGAATCCATATGGAAGAAGATGCAGGGAAAAATATTCACGAAGGTTCGGGCAATTACAGTTTTGTAGATTTAAACCGTGCAGGCGTGCCTCTTATGGAGATAGTTTCAGAACCGGACATAAGAAGCCCGCAAGAAGCGGCTGAATACATGAAAAAACTCAGGACAATACTCCGCTATCTTGGTGTATGCGACGGCAACATGGAGCAGGGTTCTTTAAGATGCGATGCGAATGTATCAATAAGGCCTGCCGGGCAGAAGGAATTCGGTACAAGGGCAGAGGTGAAAAACATCAATTCATTTAAGTTCGTTGAAAAGGCGCTTGAGTATGAAATAAAAAGACAGATTAAGGTTATTGAAGAAGGCGGCAAAGTCATTCAGGAGACAAGGCTCTGGGATTCAAATAAAGGGATAACAGAGTCCATGCGAGGAAAAGAAGAGGCGCATGATTACCGCTATTTCCCCGAGCCGGACCTTGTGCCGATTACAGTTGAGCAAAAATGGATTGATGAGCTTAAGGCGTCTTTGCCCGAGCTTCCTGACGCTAAAAGGGAAAGATTTGTATCTGAATATGGCTTGCCTGAATATGATGCGGATTTGCTTACCTCTGAAAAGGTTGCCTCTGAATGGTTTGAAGAAACTGTAAAGCTCGGTGGAAACCCGAAGGCTGTCAGCAATTGGATGATGGGAGATTTAACGAGACTTCTTAATGAAGAAAATAAGGGATTTGATGAGTGTCCGCTTAAGCCTGTACAACTTGTGGATATGCTTAAGCTTATAGACAAAGGCGAAATAAGCATAAGACAAGCTAAAACTGAAGTCTTTGAAGAAATGTATAAGAGAAGTAAAGCTCTTGTGATTAAACTCATCGGAATACCTTCTGAGGAGGCAGTTGGGAAACCGGTTGTTGAAATGCTGCCAACCCCCGAGGAAATAATCAAGGAAAAAGGCCTTGCTCAGATTAGCGACTCATCTGAAATAGAAAAGGCTGTTGATGAAGTTATTGCAAAGAATCCTAAAGAAGTTGAAAGGTTCAGAGCAGGAGACGAAAAACTCCTCGACTTTTTTGTCGGGCAGATTATGAAGCTCACAAAAGGCAAGGCAAACCCGCAGATTGTGAATGAGATTGTGAAGAAGAAGCTTAGTTGAGTCAAGTTGCTTAAACCCCGTCTTATCAGTTAAAATTTCAGATACATCTTACGTTGGAGAGGTGACCGAGAGGCCGAAGGTGCACGACTGGAAATCGTGTGTGCGCTAATCCCGCACCCAGGGTTCAAATCCCTGCCTCTCCGCCATAGAGAAAAAGTTGCAGGTTGAAAGTTAAGACTTAACCCCGCAAACTTTAATTTCTCATTTTGAACTCTTAACCGCCAAACAGTGTTTGGGTTCTGCAGCCTGGGGATGGCCCTGCGCAGCAGAGTGGTGTGAACCCCATCAGGTCCGGAAGGAAGCAGTGGTAAGCATTTACTCTGGGTGCCGCAGCAAGTTGTCCCCAGGCTGGAGAAAAGGAGAGCATGAGCTACCTTGTACTTGCAAGAAAATGGAGGCCTCAGGGGTTTGAAGACCTCGTAGGACAGGAGCCTATTACCCGGATTCTGAAAAACTCCATCGCACAGAAAAAGATTGCGCATGCCTATATATTTTCAGGGCCGAGAGGCGTGGGCAAAACATCCACCGCAAGGATACTTGCAAAGGCGCTTAACTGCGAAAGCGGGCCTACCCCGTCGCCATGCAGCGCATGCGCATCATGCACAGCTGTTAAAGACGGCACATCAATTGATGTCCTTGAAATAGACGGCGCATCAAATAACAGCGTTGATGACATAAGGGATTTGAGGGAGGGCGTTAAGTATACCCCGCTTGGCGGCAGATACAAGATTTATATCATAGATGAAGCGCACATGCTTTCAACCTCTGCATTCAATGCCCTTTTAAAGACACTTGAGGAGCCGCCTCCTCACGCAATCTTTGTGTTGGCGACAACAGCGCCGAGGAAAATACCGGCCACCATTTTCTCAAGGTGCCAGCATCTTCCTTTCAGGCGCATATCAGCGCAAAAGATAAAGGAAAGATTAAGGCATATAGCATCATCGGAAGACATAAAAATCTCTGATTCCGCTATAGAAATGGTAGCGCGCGCTGCTGACGGAAGCATGAGGGATTCCCTGACAATTCTTGATCAGGTGACTGCGTTCTCTTCGGAGATAGACGCAGACGGAGTGAAAGACCTGCTCGGCATAGCAGATATCGGAATACTTGCAGAAATATCCGCCGCTGTTATCGCAGGTGACAGGGGAAAGATTATCAGCGTTATATCCGAACTTGTTGATAAAGGGACAGACCTTAAGTCTTTTGCAAAAGACCTTGTGGAATTTTTCAGAAATCTGCTTGTTGCAAAGGCTGTAAAAAAACCTGAAGAGGCGCTTGATCTCAGCGAAGAAGAAATGAGCGTAGTCAGAGGGATGCTTCCGAAAATTTCACTTGACCTTCTTACGCTCATGCTTTCGGAAATGGCCAAGGCTGAACTCGATGTCCGCTCTTCATTTTCGCCGCGGCTCAGCCTTGAAATGTCGCTGATAAGGATAAGCTTCTTAAGCACGCTCAAACCTGTGCAAGAGGCGATAGAGAATATAGATGCGCTCATAAAGGGGATGCCGTTGCCTTCAGCGCGTAAAGTAGAACAGTCAGAAATTAGTAAGCAGGACAAGACACAGGATGAGAAAGATGCCGGACAAGCCGGCATGACAAAAGAAGTGTCATTCCCGCTTGTCCGCACTCAGGCGGATTCGCCGAGGAGAATCGGGAATCCTTCTTCTCAAAAAGACGCTCAACCCTCAGCCCCGCTTGACGGAGCTTCTCTGTTAAATGCCTTAGTTGAGAAGATTGACGACCCGCGGATTACATCAAAGCTTTCCAAGGCAATACCCCTTCTCAATGGGAATGTTTTTACGCTTTCGTTTAACAGCAATGAGGCAGAGCTTTTTGCAGAGCCCATAAGGAAGAATTCTAATTTGATAGAGAAAATAGCCTCGGATATTCTTAAGACTCCCGCAAAACTTAAAATAGATATCCTGACAAAGAAAGTAATCCGCAAAAAAGACCTGAAGGATAAAGTTCTGGCAGACCCCGCAGTAAAAGAGGTGATTGAACTTTTTGACGGAAGGATAATTGATGTTAAACTAAAGGAAAATACAGGGGGTGGAAACAAAGATGTCTAAGAAGATGCTCGGTGATATTATGCGTGAGGCTCAAAAGCTTCAGACAGAGATGCAGAGGATGCAGGAAGAGTCAAAGAAGAAGACGGTTGAAGCAACAGCAGGCGGAGGCATGGTTACAGTTATTGCAAACGGCGCCGGCCAGATAGTCTCCATAAAAATAGAAAAGGATGTTGTGAATCCTGATGATGTTGAAATGCTGCAGGACCTCATACTTGCTGCGGCTAATGAGGCCTTACGGCGGGCGCAGGAAATGGTCAATGAAGGGATGTCAAAGCTTACAGGAGGAATGCAGATACCGGGATTAGGGGATCTGGGTAAATTTTTCTAATTCCGCTGAGCCGGCGATTTTTATGCTTCAATCCCGATATTATCGGGACAGGAGGTGAGTTTTTGGGAAGCAGACAACGGATAAAATTCAGAAAACCCCTGCCGCAAAAGCCCGCAGCAGAAAAAACCGCCGCTGAAATCGTCAGGGAATTAAAAGAGGGCAATGCCCCTGTCTCCGATTATAGGGAGCAATCCCTGAAAATCCACGGCCTGATATGCGCCAAATGCGGAAGGGAGTTTGACTTCAAAGACCGGCGCCTCCTCACAGTGCATCATAAAGACGGCAATCGCCAAAACAATCCTTCTGACGGCTCAAACTGGGAGAACCTCTGCGCCTATTGCCATGACGACGAGCACAGCAGAGGGCTGCTCGGAGATTATCTCAAGGGGTAACGAATAGCAAGCGCTTAGAGGTTTACTTTTGCAGATTTATTTTTGAGCCGAAGAGGACTAACCCTTTGATCTTTCTGTAATGCTTCCAGTTTCTGGTCAAAAGGGGCAGCCGCTTATGAAGCGCTGTTGCCGCTATCAAGGCGTCTTCCTTTTCCATTTCCGGATATTCATCAAGCAGGTCTGAATATCTGTCGGCTACAGCGGCTGTTAAATTTACAATCTTATGTTCCTTTAATACATAAAGGATTGCCTGTTTTTCCGAATTTTTCAGGCCTTGTTTTGCAAGGAGTTCTTTCTTTGTAACCGCCGAGTAATATATATCAAACTCTTCATTCTCAAGGATTTCTTCAAAAAACCCGTGATTAAAGTAGTCGATAAATATGTCGGTATCGATCAGGAGCCTGATTTTTGCCATTTCTTGATCTCATCAAGGAAAGCCTTTGTTGAAACCCCTTTTGATTTTTTTCTTATAGACCTGACGTGCGCCACACTGTCTTTCACATCCGTATATCCATAGGGGTTAAATTTCTCCCTGACCATTTCCTCAAGGATGTTGACGGGATAGACGCCTTTCCCTCTTGCTTCTCTTATGACTGCATCTTTCAATGATGAATCAAAAGAAAGCGTCCATTTTTCTTTTTTAAGAACTGCCTTTGCCATTTTTCACCTCCAATACGTATATTATACGTATGATTTGCAGGGATAGCAAGGATTTGCATTACGCTCTTTGTTTGTCAGAAGCGTTCCCTTATCTGCCCTGATTTTCTGTATACTGAACGAAGGGGCAAGGAGGTTCAGTTTCCTTCAAGCCCGTATTTTTTAAGCTTCCTCCACAGCGATACCCTGTCAATGCCGAGTATATCCCGCGCTTGCAGTAAAATACAAGTAATCGCATTAAATCATCTAAAATGTAACCGAGAAGGTACTGGTTAAATCATCTAAAA
>JASEHP010000087.1 GCA_030018605.1 Thermodesulfovibrionales bacterium | reverse complement strand
AAAGCGGACATTTCTAAATTGGCAAGAATAGGACATTTCTAAATTGGTAGAACAATACATTTAATTATAATTGAAAAGTAAGCCGTTTTTTGTTAACATTTTAGATGTTGGAAGAACCCAAAAGAGCAAGCCTGCTTCTCAGAAGTGTTGCAAAGACGATTGACCTTATAATTGTCGCTGCTGCAGCAGAGATGATACCGAGAGTGGGATTTTTTGCCGGACTTGCTTATCTGTTAATCAGCGACGGGTTTTTAAATGGCAAGAGCCTTGGGAAACAGCTTACAGGATTAAAGGTTGTTTCCATTGCAGACGGTAAGGCGTGTTCGGTCAGAGAGTCAATACTGAGAAACCTTGTGCTGTGTATCGGCGCAGCTCTATGGAGAATTCCATTAATCGGATGGGTTATTACGCTCCTTGTAGTAGGGGTTGAGTTCGTAATGCTTCTCGGGAGCAAAGAAGGAATGAGGCTTGGCGATGAGATTGCCAAGACAACTGTTATTGAAGAAAGTAAAAGTTATAATACAGAAGGAGAGAAGAAATGTTCTTAAACAATGTTCTTGGTTTATTCTCAAATGATCTTGCTATAGATCTTGGCACTGCAAATACTCTCGTATTTGTTAAAGGCAAAGGTATCGTATGCGATGAACCCTCTGTCGTTGTTATAAGGAAAGACAACAAGAAACCTATCGCAATCGGCGCCGAAGCCAAAAAGATGCTGGGGAAAACGCCTGTGAATATAATGGCTATACGACCGATGAAGGATGGGGTAATAGCAGACTTTGACGCCACAGGCGAGATGCTCAAGTATTTCATTGCAAAGGTGCATAACAGGCGGAGCTTTGTGTCGCCGAGGGTAATCATAGGAGTTCCGTCAGGCATAACACAGGTTGAACAGCGCGCTGTAAAAGATGCGGCGCAGGCATCGGGTGCGCGGGAAGTCTACCTGATTGAAGAGCCGATGGCTGCGGCAGTCGGTGTGGGGCTGCCTGTGGGTGAGCCGTCAGGGAATATGATTGTTGACATTGGAGGAGGCACCACTGATATAGCAGTCATCTCGCTTGACGGTATCGTATACAGCAAGGCTGTAAGGGTAGGCGGAGATAAGATGGATGAAGAACTCATCGCTTATATGAAACGGCGTTACAACCTCATGATAGGTGAGAGGACAGCAGAACAGATAAAGATAGAGATAGGGTCTGCATGCCCTTCGGACGGAGACGGCCACTGTGAAATGGAGATAAAAGGAAGAGACCTTATATCAGGCATTCCAAAAACCATAACCATAAACGAGGACGAAATACGGGAGGCCATTAGTGAATCTGTAAATACAATTCTTGACACGATAAAGGTCACGCTTGAGAACACACCGCCTGAACTTGCGGCAGACATCGTTGACCGCGGCATTGTGCTTGCAGGCGGCGGAGCGCTCTTAAAGGGGCTTGATACATTTATAAGAGAAGAGACCGGACTTCCTGTAATAGTGGCAGATGACCCTCTTACCGCAGTTGTGAGAGGGGTTGGAAAGATGCTTGACGACTTCGAACTTCTAAGGAAAATATCCATTAATTAATGCCCAAGAAGAGGTTTTTGCTTTTTTTTTCTCTTATCATTGCGTCATTCATTCTGATGACATACCAGAGCAATAGGGGACTGCCTAATCCTCTGCGCCTTATAAACTACCCTGTCAACATCGCTAATGATGCCGTTAATTCTGTCTGTTCAAAAATAAAAGACACCTTCAAAAAGATACAACTGCGCGATGAAGAAAACAGGAGATTGAAGCTGGAGGTTGATACGCTGCTTATGGAGCGGCATAAATACAAGGAGGCAGTTCTTGAGAATGCAAGGCTCGGAGAACTGCTGGCCCTGAAAAAAAAAGAAAAGAAATACGTCACTGCCGCACGGGTTATCTCCAGAGGCAATGACCAGTGGACAAATACGCTTGTGATAAACAAAGGCAGGAATGACGGCGTAGAAAAAGATATGGCAGTGATAACCGGCAAAGGTCTTGTAGGCAAGATTTTTTCCGCATTGAATTCTTACTCATATGTCCTTCTGCTAAATGATGTGAATTTCTCGGCTGCGATAAGGCTTCAGGAAAGCAGAACTGAAGGCATAATCTCCGGAACGGGTTCAAAAACATGTATGCTGAAATATGTCTCTCACGAATATGAAATAAAAGAAAACGAAATGGCGCTTACATCAGGGCTTGATTCTCTTTTCCCTCCGGGAATACCTGTCGGCGCTGTAACCCGAACTGCAAAAAAAGGCACGGGCCTTTTCCAGAACATAGAGGTTACTCCGCTTCAGGACAGCACAAAACTTGAAGAAGTCGTGATAATAGGACGATGAGGAAAATCATTCTGCTCCTCAGCATATTCTCAGCGTTTCTTCTTGAGAGCAGAATATCAATTTCTGGCTCACGGCCTGATCTGGCAGCAGCTATTGTCTATTGCTTCGGGTTAAAGAACGGAGAAACCAAAGGCATGCTGTTCGGTTCATTTGTAGGGCTTATAGGCGACAGTCTTTCCGGAGGCATCCTCGGCCCCAATATCTTAGGGAAAGGCATTGTAGGCTTTCTCTCCGCTTCTATGTCAGGAAGCTTTTTCCGGTGGACACCGGTTCTTGGAGTAATAGGCATTTCCCTGTTGACTGCCGTCAACGGCATAATTGTATTCTTTTCCAAAACCCTGTTTGAGGGCATGCCTACTTCAATTCCAAACGCAATTTCCATAATACTTACCGCTGCACTCATAAATTCCTTATTCGGCATATTTATGAGGCCTCAAAATGAGCAATAACAGTCGTTGCGACTCGCAACCGAGCAGAAACAGGATATTGCTGGCAAGTTATGTCATTGTCGGGCTGTTCGCGCTGTTTGCAATCAGGCTGTGGCAGCTTCAGGTTCTTCAGGGGAAAGAATACGGGAAAATATCCATGGGGAACATGCTCCGTATAATTAAAATCCCTGCTCCAAGGGGAATAATATATGACAGAAACGGCGCTCCCTTGGTAAAAAATTCTCCATACTTTTACGCTTCACTCATGCCCGAGAATTTAAAACAGGTAAATATCCAGTATTTAGCTGATATTCTTGGAATTAACGCCGGTGATATTTATGCCAGAACAAACAAAAAAGGACTGAGTCCGTTTGAGCCTATAAAACTTAAGGAAGGTCTCACGTTCAAAGAAATAGCGGCGATAGAAACAAGGCGCTCAGATTTCCCCGGATTGATAATTGACATTGATATGAGCCGTGAATATCTGTACGGAGATATCGGAGCCCATCTCATCGGGTATCTCGGCAAACTTAACCCTTCCCAGTCAAAAAATCCTGAGTTTAAAGATGTGCCGCCGGAGGCATTTATCGGGCAATGGGGCACAGAACTTATTTTTGACAGGACTCTGCGCGGAATACCCGGAGAAAGGATTATAGAAATTGACGCCCTTGGAAGGGAGATAAAACTTCTGAAGGAGAATCCCCCTGTTAAGGGAAAGGACTTAAAATTGAGCATAGACATTAATCTACAGAAAGCTGCGGAAGAGGCTTTTGCCGGAAGAGCAGGCGCAGTTGTTGCTTTGAAACCTGATACAGGAGAAATACTCGGGCTTGTGAGCAGGCCGTCTTTTAATCCTAATCTGTTTGCGCGCGGCGTAAATTACAGTCAATGGGTAGCGTTGATTCAGGATAAAAAAGTTCCTATGCTTAACAGGGCGCTCCAGAGTCAGTATCCACCCGGCTCAACATTCAAGATTGTCACGGCTATCGCAGCGCTCAATGAAGGAGTTGTCACTCCCGACACTAAAGTTACCTGCACCGGAGGAATAACTTACGGGAAGTGGCAGTTTGGCTGCTGGAAAAAGGGCGGACACGGGACAGTTTCTATGCACAGAGCAATAGTTGAATCATGCGATGTTTATTTTTATGAAGTAGGAAAGCGTCTCGGAATAGATAAGATTGCAGAGTATGCAAGAAAACTCGGTCTCGGAAACGAGACAGGGTTGCAGATGGTAAAAGAGCGCTCAGGACTGATACCGGACACCAAGTGGAAGCATGAGAAAAGAAATCAGCAGTGGTATCTCGGCGAGACATTCAACGCAGCCATAGGTCAGGGTTATGTGGCCACTACCCCGATGCAGATGGCTCAACTTATGAGCGTGGTTGCCAATGGAGGTTTAATATACAGTCCTGTGATGGTTAAGGCAGAGGGGCCGTTACAGCCCATTGCGAGTGTGGATATAAAACCCCATGTTCTTGACCTTGTAAGAGACGGTCTTTACGGTGTTGTAAATGAAGGCGGCGGCACAGGCGGCGCAGCAAGATCATCTATCGCGCCGGTCGGAGGAAAAACAGGAACCGCGCAGGTGGTGGGCATAAGGAGAAGTTCACATCTCCTGCCTGAAAAATTTCGTGACCATGCATGGTTTGTGGCATTTGCGCCTATAGAAAAACCCGCTATTGCAGTATGCGTATTTGTTGAGCATGGCGGCCATGGCGGCGGAGCCGCAGCTCCGATTGCAAAACTGGCGATAGAAGCGTATCTGAAAAATGAAAAATTAAAAGCTGAAAATTAGAGAGGCGGCATTCTCCATACATATGCGAATAAACAGGAGGCTGGTTAAAAATTTTGACTGGGGCACCTTCTTGATAGTTATCCTTCTGTCTGTTATAGGCATAATGACAATATATAGCGCCACACGCCCCTTACTCCCTCATGAACAGCCAAATTATCACATAAAACAGATTTACTGGCTCCTGCTTGGAGTCACAGCGTTATTTTTTATAGTGGGTTTTGATTATATCTGGTTAAGCAGATTTGCTTATCCGGTGTATGCTATAGGCATAGTCCTGCTCTTGATTGTCCTCTTTGCAGGGAAAATAGGCATGGGCGCGCAAAGATGGCTGTCTATCGGGCCGCTTTCTTTTCAGCCGTCCGAAATATTCAGGCTAATGTTCATAATAGTCGTATCGAGACATTTTCTGGAAATCAACGGCACAATGGGATTGACTTCTATCATAAAAATTTTTCTTGTCTTCACGTTTATCCCGCTGATAATCTTACTCAAACAGCCGGACCTCGGCACCGCAGTTATTCTCTTAATAATGTTTTTATCGCTCAGCATTGTGAAGGGACTACAAAAAAAAGTTGTCATACTGCTGATTATAATCGGAGCGCTGTCAATTCCATTCATCGGCAGCATAATGTGGGAAGGGCTTAAAGATTATCAGAAAAACAGGATTGTTGCATTCATGGAGCCTGAGGCAGATCCGGCAGGAATCGGCTATCACATAAATCAGTCAAAGATTGCGATAGGCTCAGGCGGTATTCTTGGAAAAGGCTACCTGAAGGGAACACAAGGGCCGTTCAGGTTTCTCCCGGAAAAACAGACTGATTTTATCTTTGCGGTGTTCGCAGAGGAATGGGGGCTTGTTGGGAGCATTTTCCTTCTGCTTATTTACCTCGCCTTAATTCTCAGAGGACTTGATACCGCATTAAAGGCAAAAGATGAATTCGGGAGGCTCCTCGCTGCCGGAATAACAGCCATGTTCTCAACCTACTTCTTTATAAATGTAGGCATGACCCTCGGCATTATGCCTGTGGTAGGCATTCCATTACCTTTTATGAGCTACGGAGGCACAGCGCTTCTTTCAAACTTCATTGCAGCAGGAATCCTGATAAACATAAGGTCAAGGAGATTTGAACTCTTTTATTAAAAACGCCTCTTCTGTTATAATTAGTGTCAGTTTTCAGTGTCAGTGTCTGTTCACTAACAACTATTCACTAATCACTGTCTTTAAACGGCGGTGTAGCTCAGTTGGTTAGAGCATGCGGCTCATATCCGCAGTGTCCGGGGTTCAAATCCCTGCACCGCCACCAAATTTTTGTGGCTGGAAGGAAAAATGGCGCAGGCTGTTTAAAAACTTTTCAAAACACTCAAACAGGACAAGTATGGACGCCGAAGAGAAACAAGATAACAGAAAACAACAGAGAGTCCTTCTCACAGAGAAGCTTTTAGTTGATATCAAGAAGGATTTTCAATGTATAGATGTCAGTGAAGGCGGGCTCTATTTATCTATAGGAAATATATTTGCAGAAAATTGTCTTTTTGATGTTACGATTCCTTATAAAAATAAGAAGGTAACGGTTAAGGCGCAAATCAGGCATTTTCAGCCTGGGGTTGGAGTGGGAATCGAGTTTGTTGATGTAAGTGATGGCCAAAGGGCAATCATCAAAGAAATAATTGAGAACATAATGTCTCATTATAAGGCAGACAGGGAAGATAAAATTATGTTAATTGAAGATCATGATATGTCCCGAAAAATAAACAGGATCAATCTGGTTGAAAGTGGTTTTTTGGTTATTGAAGCAAGGGGTGGGATGGAAGGGATTAAAATGCTCAATGAACACACACCGAATTTAATAATCCTTGATTTATATATGGAAGACATGGACGGATTTAAAGTGCTATCAATGTTAAAGGCGTCACCCAAATGGAAGAATATACCGGTATTAGTGTTTTCTTCGACTATCACGCAGGACACGATAGATAAACTTATCAGCGGCGGTGCAGATGAGTTTTTATTAAAAACAGCAACCTCAACGGAAAAATTAATTGAAACAGTCAAGGCAATGCTACACCGTAAAAGTAAAGGTTAGGTGCTTTTCTGACATACTGCAAGTTTTGGCCAATAATTCTGACAATTGATTACTTTCGGGCTGCGTAAAGGAAAATCTTCGATAAAGTTGATATCCCAGTTACAAAATTATTATTGTTAGATATCTGAAACTTTGCGGATGAAATGGTTAATTAACCAGCAGACACGAATGAAGAGCACATCAACGCTATTCCCATTCCGATTGAAGGTTGTGTTATGTGCTTTCTTTATATTTAAAAGATAGAGTAACATCAATTCTGTAAATATGAATTAGGGTATAATTCTCAAGGGAA
>JASEHP010000086.1 GCA_030018605.1 Thermodesulfovibrionales bacterium | reverse complement strand
TTTCCCTTGAGAATTATACCCTAATTCATATTTACAGAATTGATGTTACTCTATCCGGTGAAGGCGAACATGTTGTAGATATTTTTGGTGCTTCATTCTTTTTCAAGAGACAAAAGTGAACCCGCAACGGCAGATAACAACAGGCAAAAACGGAAAACTTATAAACCTATCGGTTTCGTCTGTGCCGGAGACGGTTAAACGCTCAGTGTAGGCAGAGGGATGAATTTGATGATGAAAGAGAATAAAATTATCACAATTTTTTCGTTTATCAGCCCCCTCTTTTTATTATTAAAATTTTCAAATGAAAGTGGAGCTATTCTTGAGAGAGAAAAATTTGTAGGAAATAATAGGGACAGCGACCGTTAAAATATATGCCCGAAACGGACGGCTAAGAGTGTTTGAGGTTAAACATCTAAACCCCGAAATATCGGGACTTCTCAAGCACTCAAACCGATGGCTACTCATTGCGGGCAATAAGAATGAAAGAGGGATATAATATAAAATTATGAAAAGACCTCAGCTTTATTTGGAAACATCTGGAGGTGTCTGATGAGGAAGTATGACAGATCTTTAATTGAGGTATGGGAATGGAAAGAAAAAGTCTATCATGATGTAAAAGATTTATCAGCCAAAGAGTATATAGAGAGAATCAAAGTGGATGCAGCAAAAATTCTTACTGAGGGTCAGATTGAATTAAAGACAATCTCTTTAAAGGAAAAACAGCAGAAAGTAGCTTGAAAACATTGCCCGCAATGGCAACTAACATGATGCAAACGATGGCTGGCGGGTAGTTAGGACAATATTCTGATAGGATATTAAAACAGCTTTTATAGGGAGGATTAAGTCATGCGTAAATTGGTATTTGTAATATTTGTTTCTTTAACCTTTTTACTCTCATATCCCGCTGTTTCAACTGCTTATGAAAATGAGATAAGAAGCCTGTCCAATGCTATGGCTGATAATATAGCAAAGGCGGGCAAAAAGAGGATTGCAGTTGTGGACTTTACAGACCTTCAGGGCAACATAACAGAGCTTGGAAGGTTTATAGCAGAGGAGATGTCTGTAACCATTGCTGGTGCTGACAAGGGCATTGAGGTTGTGGATAGAACCCATTTAAAAACTATCTTTAAAGAACATAAGCTTGCAATGAGTGGAGTAATTGACCCGACTACAGCAAAGAAATTAGGTCAGATAGCAGGCGTGGATGCCCTTGTTACGGGAACTATTACACCATTTGGTGACAGCGTGAGAATCTCGGTTAAGATTTTGGATACAGCTACCGCAAAAGTAATTGGAGCCTCAAGTGGAGATATTCCAAAGACAAAGACTATTGAGGAGTTGCTGGGAAGGGGGATAGGTACAGAGACAACTGGACAAATAATTCCAACTACACCATCAGCAACTAAACCTAAAACATTAACAAGAATAGAGGCAAATGATTTTATATTTGAGGCAAAGGCATGTAAGAGGGAAGGACAGCACAAAGTATTATGTTATATAGCTATTACAAATAATTTGCAAAAAACGAGAAGTCTTACAATTTTAATTGGTGGTAATTGGGCAGGGCTACCGCCACAATCGATTATTGTAGATGATTTCGGTAGTCAATATAACTCAGTAGAACTACAATTTGGAGGAAAGAATGTTAGAGGCGATTATAGTATTACCTATGATATTCCACCTAACTTACCTATGAATTTGGTAATTGCTTACGATGAAGTTTTACCTGAGGCAAAATATGTGAGTGTAATTGTTAATTGTAGAACAGATAAATGGCCTGGAGACCCATATTTTAAGGCCGTTCTCCGCAACATCCCATTGAGTAGGTGAAAAATTTGAATGTAGAAAAACCCATAAAATTCTCTCAACATGCCCTTGATAATATGGCTGACAGGGGGGTATCAAAAGAAGAAGTTGAACTTGCAATAAGGACAGGGGAATGTTTTCCTGCTAAAAAAGGAAGGCTATCCTTTCGTAAGAATTTTAGCTATAATGCTATGTGGAAAGGCAAATTTTATCAGGCAAAACAGGTGATGCCCATTGTAGCTGAAGAACATGATAGATTTGTGGTTGTAACCGTGTATGTATATTTTATTGGGGGTGTAAAATGAAGATAAAATATGACCCAGAGGTTGATGCTGCCTATATCTCCTTCAAAAAGGGGCCAACAGAAGTAACGACAATACGATTAACAGAAGACATTGCTATTGACCTTGGTCCGAATGAGGAGATAGTAGGCATAGAGGTTCTTGATGCCTCTGAACATTTTGGCTTTAAAAAAGAAAAGCCAGAGATTAAGCTTGAAAACATCATGGTAGCATAGATTTAATGTCCAGTTCTGCAACATCCCATTGAGTAAATAAGGCTGAAAGAGGTTTAGGGAGAAATTTATTTGAAGGGGGCACTGCGAGCAGAGGCTGAGATGATTGAAAATGTGACAGGTAGAAAATTCGGTACTTTTCCCTTCCAAAGCTGTTATGTTAAACTTAGTATGAGAGTTTACGCCAGGAGGTGAGATATATGCAGCAAACACTTTTAAAGGTCAAAAATCTGGAAAAATTCATTCAGAAACATGGGGAGGACACTTTTATATCCCAGACGATTTCCAAAATAATGGATTACAAAACACATAAATATAGCGAGGAGATAAAGAAATTAGATAAGGAATTAAAAAGGTTTGAACGGAGTCACAAAAAGGAGTCCTCAGTTTTTTTAAGGGAGTTTAAGGAGGGCAAGCTGGGAGACAGTATGGATTTTGTAGAATGGGCGTCGCTTTACCGGATGCGTAATCGTCTTCTTGAGAAAAAGGCCGAACTTGAAGTCAAAAATAGATGATAGAAAGCTATCTTGACGGCATACTTCTGGAACTTCTTTTAAGCCCTGTTGTTGCAACTTTTAAGACGTTAAAAAGAGAGGTCGGAGATGAAGACGGCTATGTCCGTATAAGATGCACCCTGTCTAATGGCAACATCCTTGAGTTTGCCGAATATCTCCTGATTCACAAAAACAGGATACACATAGAAACCTATAGTTTTCACTGGCAGACTGCCGGAGGGGAATTAATTAAAAGGTGGGATAATGTTGAACATCATAAAGAAATAGACACATTCCCCTATCATATTCACCTTGCTAATGGAAAGGTTATTTCTTCAGCCCCTGCGAATCTTAAAAAGGTTCTGGTAGATATAGAAAGGACGATACCTGTTAACGATGAAAGTGAAAAGTAAATAATTCATATATAAACGGAGGCATGATGTCTGATATTAAAAAGATGTACCGCACTATTATGGATGATAATTTTCCTGACGATATGGCGATAAAATTCGGGGAACAAACACTGGTCTATAAGAAACGCACATGGAAGATTCCTGATGAGAAAACCGGAGAGCTTATTGAAAAGGGGCTCCGCTACGGTGAGAATCCTGACCAGCAGGCAGCGCTTTATGAACTGATAAACGGCAACCTTATTCTCGGAGGATGCGAGTATATCAATGCCGGCAACGGCCTTGTAAGCAGCATCACCGAGAAAGACATGATACAGGCAGGCAAACATCCGGGCAAGACTAATCTCACTGACCTTGACAATGGGCTGAATGTAATGAAATACCTGATGGACAAACCTGCCGCGGTAATTTTAAAACACAACAATCCCTGCGGCGCAGCGTATGCAAACAGCGTTGCAGAGGCATATGAAAAGGCAAACATGGCGGACAGGATTGCGGCATTCGGCGGATGTCTTGTTGTAAACAGAGCGATGGATAAAAAAACAGCAGAGGCCGTTAACGAAAATTATCTTGAAGTCGTCGCAGCGCCTGATTTTGAAGAAGGCACAGTAGCGATACTTGCAAAAAGGAAGAATCTCAGGATTATAAGAGTCAAAAAAATCAATGAGCTTGAAAAATACAGGAACTTCCGTTTTGTTGATTTCAAGTCGTTGATTGACGGCGGCTTGATAGTCCAGCAGTCGCAATTAAGCAGGATAAAGACAAAAGCTGATTTCCTTCCCGCAAAAACGACATATAAGGGCAGGGAATATGCTACGGAAAGAATGCCGGATGATAAGGAATATGAAGACATGATCTTCGGATGGAGCGTTGAGATGGGCATTACATCAAACTCCGTCATCTATGTAAAAAACGGCGAGACCGTAGGCATCGGCACTGGAGAGCAGGACAGGGTGGGCGTTGCCGAGATTGCGGTTTTCAAGGCATATACAAAATTTGCAGATGCATTATGTTTTAAAAATTACGGGATTCCTTACAAGACCCTTGAGATGGAAGTTGCGCGCGGAGAGCGAAACGCAGGGCTTCTTGAGGAGATAGATACGGAGACAAAGAAAAATAAAGGCGGGCTTATCGGCGCAGTGATGGTATCCGATGCATTTTTCCCTTTCAGGGATGGAATTGACGTGGGAATCAAGCAGGGAGTTAGCGCAGTTGTGCAGCCTGGAGGCTCGGAAAGGGATTTTGAGGTCATTGAGGCATGCAATGAGGCAGAGCCAAAAGTTGCAATGGTATTCACAGGACAAAGGGTGTTTAAACACTAATATAAAATCACAAAAAAGGAGATTAATACAATGGCTGAGACAAAGGCGGCAATAGAGACTAAATTCGGGGACATTGAGTTAAAGTTTTTCCCTGACGCTGCTCCCAATCATGTTAAAAATTTTACGGACCTTGCGAAAAAAGGATTTTACGACGGAACGACATTTCACCGTGTTATTCCCGGCTTTATGATACAGGGAGGAGATCCAAATTCCAAAAGCCCGGACAAGTCAAGGCATGGAATGGGAGGCCCCGGATATACAATTAAAGCTGAATTCAATAACATGCCGCACAAGAGAGGAACTCTCTCTGCTGCTCGCTCTGCCAATCCGGACAGCGCAGGTTCACAGTTTTTCATCTGCGTTGCTGATGCGCCCTTCCTTGACAGGCAGTACACAGTATTCGGTGAAGTGGTTTCAGGCATGGATGCAGTGGACAAGATAGTGAGCCAGCCGAGGGATGCAAACGATAATCCTGATGAAAGAATTGAGATGAAGGTAAAGGTTGTGGAGAAATAAAATAATTCAAAGCGCTATAGAGTAAAGTCAAAGTGAGAGCGCTAAAAGAAAAAAGGGCGGCTTTGAAAGCCGCCCTTTTCAATACTACCTAATATCCTTCTTAGAACAATCCGCTTACCTTTCCGGTGTTCACATCAACATCAACCCTTCTGTATGCAGGGTTTGAGCTTGTGCCGGGCATGAGGCTGATTGTGCCTGCGCATGGGCAGAGGAATTTGGCGCCGGAGTAGATCAATACGTCTCTGATAGGCAGTGTCCAGCCCTTTGGGACTCCCTTTATAGCAGGGTCGTGGCTGAGACTCAGGTGAGTCTTTACCATCATGGTTGCGAAGTCAGCGTACTTTGGATCCTCTTCCAGCATCTTTGCCTTGGTCTCTGCCTCGGGCGTCCATGAAACGCCGTTCGCTCCGTAGACTTCTTTGGCGATTGTTGCTACGCGATCGCGCAGCTTCATCTCAAGAGGATAGAGGAATTTGAAGTGGTTATTATCCTTGCAGGCGTCTATGACTGCATCTGCAAGTTCAAGCGCTCCTTCACCGCCTTTGAGCCAATGCTGGGATTCAGCGTAGCGCGCGCCTGCCGCCTCCGCAGCCTTTTTGACTGCAGCCACTTCGGCATTTGTATCTGTATAAAAGCGGTTAATGCATACGACAGGGTTTATGCCGGACTTGCGGATAACATTTATCATGTGAACCATGTTGGCGCAGCCTTTTTCAACCAATGCTATGTTTTCTTTTGTGTATTCCTCGGGTAGGGGCTTTCCTGCAACTACCTTTGGGCCGCCGCCATGCATCTTCAGGGCGCGGACAGTTGTTGTGAGTACGGAAACATGGGGTTTCAGCCCGCTAAAGCGGCATTTGACGTTCCAGAACTTTTCAAATCCAATGTCAGCCGCAAATCCTGATTCAGTCACATGGTAATCAAACAATTTCAGGCCGACTCTGTCTGCGATGATTGAGGACTGTCCTACGGCTATGTTGGCAAAAGGCCCTGCGTGCACAAAACAGGGGTTATATTCGGCAGTGCACATGAGGGTAGGGTTTATGGTATTGCGCATGAAGGCTGCCATTGCATTGCCGACTTCCAGATCGCCTGTTGTAACGGGTTTGCCGCTCTTATCAAAGGCAACTGTGATATTATTCAGCCGTTTTTTCAGGTCTGCCAGGTCATTGGCTACTGAAAGAATGGCCATGCACTCCGAGCCGACGGCTATGCCGAATTTTGACTGCATCATGAAGCCATCCTGTCTGCCGCCTATGCCGATGATTATATTGCGGAGGCTCTGCGCGCAGAAGTCCATTACCCACCCCATCTCCACGCGTGTGGGGTCTATGTCAAGACGCCTCATCATTGTAAGCCGCTGCAACTGCTCATCATTATAATTACGCTCATGCTGCATACGGGCTGTTATTGCCACCATGGCAAGGTTATGAGCGTTCATGATGTCATTAATGTCGCCGGTAAGCCCGAGTGAGAATTCTGTCATGGGAATAAGCAGGGAATTGCCTCCGCCGGCAGCAGTGCCTTTTACATTCATTGTGGGACCGCCAGACGGCTGACGAAGCGCTCCTCCAACATTTACGCCGCGCTTGCCCAATCCTTCCATCAAACCGCACGAGGTGGTGCTTTTGCCTTCGCCCAGAGGTGTCGGAGTGATAGCAGTAACCTCGATGTATTTGCCGTCAGGCTTGTCCTTAAGACGATCGATGACCTTGAGGAAATCAATTTTGGAGAGGCGTCCCATGGGCAGCATCTCGTCCTTATGCAGTCCAAGCTTCTCTCGCCACTCTTCAGGTGATGGCATATTTTTTTCAGCTTCTTCTGAAATCTGCCAGTCGGCTAACTTCGTTGCGTCATACGGCATGGTTAAAATCCTCCTACTAAGAATTTGTGTTATAAGATTTATATAAACGGGTTTTACCCG
>JASEHP010000085.1 GCA_030018605.1 Thermodesulfovibrionales bacterium | reverse complement strand
ATACACCCTTATCTTTTTTACCGCAAGATTTTACACAGAAGATTTTACGCTACCCTGCAGAATGTATCTGATTGACAGGAAAACAATGATCAGCCCCAGTATTATCTTGATAAGCCGCTGCGGAACAAATTTCTGAAGGCGCGCTCCGATATACATGCCCGCAAATCCTCCTATTCCAAACAGAATACCAAGCGGCCAGTCAGGCATTGAAGATACATTGCTAACTATCAATGGAATGCTGTAAAACAATGCTCCTGCAATTGATGTCATAAATGTTCCCATTAGAGTAGCGCCTGCAATCGTATATGCAGGCAGATGCAGCAATGAGATACAGAACGGAGCAATAATTGAGCCTCCGCCTATGCCGTAAGCGCCACCTATAATCCCTACAACAAATGACAGAATAAATACGACAATAGGGTTAAATGAAAAAATTTCCCCCCAGAACTCGTATTCAATCCTTTTTAAGGAGACGTGTTTTGTCTTCACAACCGCATGGGAAGGGATGCCTGCTGTTAATCTTGAGCTTTGCTGTTCTTTAAACTTCTCGTCGAGGGCTTTTGCCGCAGAAGGTTTTGTTTTACCCTTACTTATAAGCTCTTTAAGCAGCTGGCTTCCAATATAAAGCAATACGCATCCCACAAAAAACTTAAATGCCTTCGGGTCAGGCAAATACAAGACCCTGATATAAAATCCCAGAAACACTCCCGGCAGAGTGCCTGCAATTATTACCCATGTCAAAGGCCATGCCATTCTGCCTTCTTTTATGTAACGATAAACACCGCTCGGGATTGCAACAACATTAAAAACATGATTAGTGCCGCTTACTGATGGAGATGTGTAATTAAGCGCGCTCATCTGGAAAGGAAGGAGAAGGAATGCGCCTGATACTCCGCCCATTGAAGTAAAAAAAGAAATTACCATAGCAACAAGCGGCGGCAATAGTAAATTAGTCTTCACGCCGGAAACAGGAAACAGCACATTCAAAAAATCCATGGGGTATTATATGTCAATGGCTTTACAAATGGAAGCCCTTCAAATTATCATTTACTTATGAAAAGGATTAAGATTGCCCTTGCCCAGATTAATCCTACTGTTGGAGATATTGACGGCAATGTCAAAAAGATATGCGGCTATATCGGAAAGGCAAAAGCACAGAGCGCCGCGATAGTGGTATTCCCCGAGCTTGCAGTAACAGGCTACCCGCCTGAAGACCTTCTCCTTAAACAGCATTTTATAGACGATAACCTTGCAGCCTTAAGCAGAGTTATTGAAAGTACGAAAGATATAGCAGCTGTTGTCGGCTTTGTTGACAGAAAAGACAGTGTTCTTTACAATGCTGCCGCGATAATCCATAACTGCAAGATGATTGGCGTGTATCGCAAGATATTTCTTCCAAACTATGGAGTCTTTGATGAATACAGATACTTCAGGGCAGGAACAGAAACCCCTGTATATGCGATAGAGAATATAAAAATAGGCGTAAATATATGCGAGGATATATGGTATCCCGAAGGCCCTGTAAAGTATCAGGCTATTGCAGGCGCTGAGATTATCTTAAACATAAATGCCTCTCCGTATCATATGGCAAAGGCGCACCTGAGAGAAAAGATGGTCTCTGAGAGGGCGTCGGACAACAAAGTAGCAATCGCATATCTAAACACAGTCGGAGGACAGGACGAGCTTGTCTTTGACGGAGGAAGTTTTATAGCCGATAAAACAGGAGAGATTATTTTCAGGGGAAAGCAGTTTGAAGAGGAGATGAGCGTCTCGGAAATCGTCCTTGACGGTTTAGGTCAGGCAGGCAAGAAACATATTTCACCAAGGATAAGTCCACTTGAAGAAGAGGTTTATAAAGCGCTTGTTTTAGGCACAAGAGACTATGTTATTAAGAATGATTTTAAGCAGGCTGTCATAGGTTTAAGCGGCGGGCTTGATTCTTCGCTCGTGACTGCAATTGCAGTTGACGCCATAGGCAAAGAAAATGTCTCAGGTATCTTTATGCCGTCTCCATACACATCAAAAGAAAGCAGGGAGGATGCATATGAACTCGCAAAAAACCTATCCATTAAAATAATTGAAGCGCCTATCAGCAATATATTTGAAGCCTACCGTGAAAATCTTAGAGCGGAATTCAAAGGGCTTCCGGATGACAAAACAGAAGAAAACCTGCAGGCAAGAATAAGAGGGAATATACTTATGGCATTCTCCAATAAATTCGGATGGCTTGTTCTGACAACAGGGAATAAGTCTGAAATGAGCGTTGGATATGCTACACTTTATGGAGATATGGCAGGAGGTTTTGCTGTTATAAAGGATGTGCCCAAGACTCTTGCATATGAACTCTGCAAATGGAAAAACTCTGAAGAGGGGAGGGCGGTAATCCCTCAAATGGTGCTCTGGAAAGAGCCTTCGGCTGAGTTGAGGCATGATCAAAAGGACACAGACTCTCTGCCTCCGTATCCTGTGCTTGACCCCATACTCAAGGCATATATTGAAAATGACAAAAGCTTTGAAGATATAATATCGTCTTCAGGGTGCGAGATTGAGTGTGCAAGGAAGGTCATAGAGATGATAGATAGGAGTGAATATAAGAGAAGGCAGTCTCCTCCGGGAATAAAAATAACACCGCGGGCATTTGGCAAAGACAGGCGATTCCCGATAACAAATAAGTACCGGACTTATTAGGATGGGGCAAAAAAATGAGGTGTATATGAAATTAAGACCGGCTGCACTCGGAGTTGCGCTTGGATCGGCCTGGGGCATCTCGCTGTTCATAACAACGTGGATTTCCTATTATACAGGATACGGCAGGCTTTTTCTTGAAGTTCTTGCGCAATCCATATACCCGGGTTACAGCATAACCCCGTTTGGGAGTCTTCTTGGGTTGCTCTATGGTTTTGCTGACGGTTTTGTGAGTGCAGCGCTGATAGGATATATTTATAATAAGCTTATAAAAGGAGGCTGAGATGGCAAGTGTCTATTTTGCACCAGCAAGGATAAAGAAATGGAAATATGCCGACAGTATGCCAGGCAAGCTTGATCTCCTACTCAGGGAAATTGGTCTTTCGGGTTATTTTGATAAGGATGAATGGGTTGCAGTGAAAACTCATTTTGGCTCAGAAGGCAGCCACAGGGTTGTAAGACCTGTATTTTTGAGAAAGGTTGTTGATGCATTAAAAGGCATCGATGCCAATCCGTTTGTAACAGATACCGTACGCATAAAGGGATTGGATTACCTTGAGGTGGCAAACCAGAACGGAATAAATTCACTATCAGTTGGAGTGCCTGTTGTCCTTGCTGACGGACTCTATGGAAACGACAATATAATGGTTAAAGCAGGAGAAATCCTTGGAGAAGTGGCAATTGCAAGCCTAATCCATGATGTTCCTGCAATGGTAGTCTGTTCGCATATAAAGGGACATATTCAGGCTGGTTATGCCGGCGCAATTAAAAACATTGCCATGGGAGGGGTAAGTTCCAGCCACAGACACTGCGGCTGGAAATACGGAAGGGGCGCAATGCATACGATAGGCGAGGGCAGGCTATTGTGGGATGAAGAAAAATGTGCACTCTGCCTTCAATGCGAGGAGATATGCCCGCTTGGGGTCATAAAATTTGAAAATGAGGTGTTTGGCTACAATGAAGATGACTGCTGGAGGTGCGGCAGATGCACACGGGTCTGTTCTGAAGACGCCTTGACACTGCCGGGAGATGATGAAAGATTCATGAAATCGCTTGCAGAGGCGGCAAAGGCTGTTTTAAGAACATTCAAGCCCAATAAAGTGATTTACATAAACTTTCTTACAGAAATACAGCCTGAATGCGATTGCATGCCTGCTGCTGATGTGCCGGTCATTCAGGATCAGGGAATTCTCATGTCTGATGACATTGTGGCAATAGAGCAAGCATCAATAGATATTCTTTTAAAGGCAAAACCCTTACCCCAATCAGCGGCAATCGCACATGGAAAGCAGGGGAGGCAATCCAAGGATATTCTTTTCGGGCTTTCAAGGAAGCCTTACCGCATACAGATAGAGGAAGCCATGAGACTCGGGCTTGGAAGCAGGGACTACGAACTTATTGAAATTTAAGGCAAAATCAAATACTTCCTTAAAAATAGGGGAGCTTTCAGCTATCCCCATGCCTGAGATACTTAACCGGTATTAGCCATCCTGTGGTTTGCTTATCTAATAATTTTACATAATATATCTTATCGGTCATACGCTATAAACAAAGGTTGTTGGCAAGTTGTTATTAATGCGGCACATAATGCGGCTCAGGCCAATGTTTGTATAGGTTTCTACGGATTTGAGTGAGTTTCAGGCAGGCTGAAATACCTTTAAAATCAATTAGTTATTAGGAAAGATTGGGAAGCCGATAAGCTTACCCTTTTGAATGCCCTGAATCCTTACAGAAATAAGGGATCCGCGAGAATGGTTATTAATGGGCGCTATGACTTTCAAGTTATTGCCTGTTATCCCTGCGCATGTACCATCCTTATTGTTCTCTTCGATTAGAACCTCAAGGGTTTTCCCTACTTGCTCCTCCATATATAAAGTTTTTTTTCTGCTGTTAAGCGATGCCAAGCGTTGTGCGCGCTCTTTTTTTGTTCCAGACGGTGGATTGTCAGGCATTTGCGAGGCAGCGGTCGCCGGCCTTGACGAGAAAGGAAATACATGCATATATGAGATTGGAAGGCGTTCAAGCAACGCGTAAGTGTTTTGAAACTCCACATCCCTTTCGCCGGGAAAGCCTACAATTACATCTGTGCCGATTGAAATCCCGGGTATTTTTTTAAAAATCTGCTTGATTTTAAAGGAAAATTGGTCTGAATTATATGTCCTGTTCATTAATTTCAGTATTCTGTCGTCTCCGCTCTGGAGAGGTATGTGCAAATGATTGCATATCCTCTTGTCTGTAAGAAGGTCAAGAAGCTCATCATCTATCTCGCGAACCTCTATAGAACTAAGGCGTATCCTCATAATTGTCGTTTGTTTTAAAATAGTTTCAAGAAGTTCTGAAAGTTTTACTTTAGGTTTTAAATCAATGCCGTAGGTGCCCAAATGAATGCCTGTCAGGACTATTTCATTGAATCCTGCTGATACTGCTTTAACAGCCTGCCTGACAACAGCATCAGGGATTATACTTTTTGAAGCTCCCCTTGCTTTGGGGATCGCACAATAGCTGCACGAATAATTACATCCGTCCTGTATTTTAAGAAAGAACCTGCTTTTTGATGCTGTTGGAAAACATGAAGAAGCATCTATGGTTTTATTTGATAACTTACTGATAACGCTAAGTTTATTGGTATTATTTACTATTGCCTCCACGCCCTTCATTGATTGCACAGACTCTTTGTTGAGTTCCGAATAACAGCCAGTAACAAATACCCGCGCCCCTGCCCTGCTTGCCCTTCTTATTAGCTGTCTTGACTGGTAATCGCTTTTTGCAGTCACGGTGCAGGTGTTCACGACACAGATATCAGGCTTTTCGGCTACATCAACGATTTGATGTCCGCTGCTCTTAAGTGCACCTTCAATTAGAGAACTTTCAGACTGGTTTACCTTGCAACCCAGCGTTAATACAGAGATTTTCATTACATGCTCCCCTATGGATGTTTATTAGCTTTGACTTATGAGCCTGCCTTCAAGAGAGTGTCTCATCGCTGTTTTAATCTCAATATTGACTAATCTGCCTATGAGTGACTCATTACCTTCAAAATTAACTATTTTGTTTGTCCTTGTTCTGCCTGTTATCTTTCCCTTGTCTGTTTTGCTTGCACCCTCAACAAGCACTTCCTGATGTGTTCCCTTGAGCGCCTCGTTCTTCCTTAAAGTAATGTCGTTCTGAAGTCCGACTATATCAATGAGCTGCTGCGACGTTATCTCCTCATTAATACTTTCTTCCATCTCTGCGGCTTTTGTCCCTTGTCGTGGAGAAAATTTAAAGGCAAATATGCCGTCAAATTCAATGCTTCTTAAGGCTTTAATGGTTATGGAATGGTCATTATCTGTTTCAGAGGGAAAACCCGTAATAATGTCTGTTGTTATTGCAATGTGCGGGATACTTTCCTTGAGCTTTCTGACCTTTTCAATGTAGTCCTCATAGGTATATCCCCTGTTCATAAGCTTGAGTATTCTGTCTGAACCTGACTGGAGCGGCAGGTGAATATGTTCACAGATTTTTGGCAGTTCTTTAATGCATAAAATCAGTTCATCAGAAAGGTCCCGGGGGTGTGATGTGACAAACCTTATCCTTTCAATGCCTTTTATAACATTTATTTTTCTCAGAAGTCCGGGGAAATTAGTATCGCTATTATAAGAGTTAACATTCTGCCCGAGAAGAGTTACTTCCTTAAATCCTTTTTCAGCCAGACCGCATATTTCTTCAAATATATTACGGCTCGGCCTGCTCTTTTCCCTGCCCCGTGTATACGGAACTATGCAATAACTGCAAAAATTATTACACCCGTACATTATGGATACCCACGCCTTAACATTTCCCTTTCTCTCTGCAGGAAGGTTCGTATGTTGAATCTCAGGGTTATCTTCAATGCAAACCATAGCATTTGTTGCTAACATAGCGCTTAATTTGTGGATATTCTGGGGGCCGAACACATAATCCACATGAGGGCTCTTTTTAAGTATATCCCTCCCCTTCTGCTGCGCAATGCAGCCCGCAACAGCTATCTTAAGCAATGGTTTTTTACTTTTTAATAATTTTATCCTTCCGAGTTCGCTTCTGAATTTTTGTTCTGCCTTCTGCCTTATGCTGCAGGTATTAAAGATTATGAGGTCTGCATCTTCAGTATTTGCAGTCTCGGCATAGCCTTTGGCCTTAAGAATGCCGGCCATTTTCTCGGAATCATGGACATTCATCTGGCATCCGAATGTATGAATATGAACTTTTCGCTGCATCTTAAAATTTAACATGCGGGATGAACCTGTCGCAAGGGAGCGCATTAAATCATCTAAAATGTAACCGGGAAGGTACTGGTTAAATCATCTAAAAT
>JASEHP010000084.1 GCA_030018605.1 Thermodesulfovibrionales bacterium | reverse complement strand
TTGACTATCTCATCAAAAAAGGAGGTATGTCGCATTTGTATGGAACTTATACAAAAACTTGAAGATTAGTGAAAAATGATATAATTTTATTGCATCACTGTCTTAAGGAGATACTTATGAAAACCCTATGGGCGCCGTGGAGGATGGAATACATACTGGGCAAGAAAGAGCCTGAATGCATATTCTGTTCGTACCCAAAAAGAAAAAATGACAGGGACCATCTGATTCTATACAGAAGCTCTCATAATTTTGTGATGATGAACAAATACCCTTACAACAACGGGCATCTTATGGTCGTTCCCTACATCCACACATCAACATTAGACGGCCTCGGCGATGAAGTCCTGCTGGATTTCATGAAGGTCACACAGCATTCCCTTAAATGCCTCAAGGAAGCGTTCAGGCCTGAAGGATTTAATACAGGAATAAATTTCGGCTCTATTGCGGGCGCGGGCATGAAAGAGCATGTCCATCTTCACATGGTGCCGCGATGGGTAGGAGATACGAGCTTCATGTCAGTATTGGGTGAGATAAGGGTAGTCCCTGAACATATTCTTCAGACATACGGCAAACTGTATCCGGTTTTTAACAAGTAAACTACTTCTCCCTCTTCTTTGCCTCGTCCCAGAGGGCATCCATCTCTTTAAGCGTCATATCGGAGAGGCTTCTCTTCTTATCCGCTGCCTTCATCTCAATATAACGGAATCTTGAGATGAACTTGCTTATGGTCTTCCTCAGCGCATTCTCGGGATTGACGCCAACAAACCTTGAAATATTCACGAGCATAAAGAATATGTCTCCGAGTTCATCTTCTATCTCCGATTGTTTTTTATTCTTAAGCGCTTTTCTAAATTCTTTTAATTCTTCATTCATCTTCTTAAATACATCTTCTGTCTTTTCCCAGTCAAACCCTACCCTTGCAGCCTTTTTCTGAAGCTTGTGCGCCCTCAAAAGCGACGGCAGCGCCTTCGGCACTCCTTCAAGGATTGATTCGCGCTTTTTGCCCTCTCTGTTTTTTTCTTCTTCCCAATATTTACGGAAATGTTGCTTGTTCTTAAACTTTGTTTTTCCAAATACATGCGGATGACGGTTTAACATTTTCCGGCTTATCTTATCTATGACATCAGATATATCGAACTCCTTTCTTTCTCTTGCAATCTGGCAGTGAAATATTATCTGAAAAAGAAGGTCTCCGAGTTCTTCTTTTATTTTCTCGCTATCTCCTTCATCCAGAGCCTCAAGGACTTCGTAGGTCTCCTCGAGGAGAAACGGCTTAAGCGAATCTCTTGTCTGCTCTTTATCCCACGGGCAGCCTTTCTCACCGCGGAGAGCGGACATTATGTCAATGAGTTTCTTAAGATTCGCCATCTCACTATGATAGCAGATTAATTAAATACCTTTCAGGAGGCTGTGTCTGGATTGTAGTAAACCCTGCCATCGAACCCTTTGAGCGGCATCAGAGAATTTTGGGTAACAAATCTCGGCGAAGTGGAAGATAAGCAATTTCAACTGTCTGAGTTCCGAAAGCCTTCGGAACGAGTTTTGAAATTACCTGTAACGAGCCATAGATTTGTCAAAAAGTCTCTGCAAAAAGCGAAAAGGTGTTTGGTGGCAATCTATCAGTTAATATTGCCGAGAGACAGATACCGCCTCCTTAGAATGTAATTTAAAGCTTTCTAAAACAGACATTGACATTAAGACGCTGCGGATTTATTCTTAATAAAGAGGAGGGCAGAGAAATGAAACACATACATAAGTATACATCTGTTTCCCATCCCGGTCTTACATCCGAAGCAATGTCTCTTGGCATTAAAGCAGCAGAAATCAGAAGATGCGAATCCTGCAAGAAAGAAATGACGTTTATCCAGACAAAAAAGGATCAATGGATTCCTTTGTTCAAAGACGAAGCTGCCGACGAACAAAATATACTCTTGGCATAAGACACGCTTTTAGTGCACAGAACACGAAAAACATGGGTCATACGCCCGTACTAGCATCTCGCACATGAGAATCAGTTCCTCTTCTGGTTTATCAATATTTTCACTCACGAGCTTCTTGAGAGACTCCTCAAGATTAAGAAAGTTGTGCGCTGTCGGCGTTACGATATTTGCCTTTGTTACTATTCCGCTCCTGTCTATCTCATAGTAGTGATAAAGCATCCCGCGCGGCGCCTCTGTCAAAGCAGAGCCAGAGCTTTCCCTCACCTTAAAATCAGTAAAGTACTCTTTTAACGAAAGCCCTCTGAGAAGCGCCGCGCACTCCTGAAAGGCATGGACTATCTCAACAGCCTGTGCAAGATTATTAAGGAAAGGGTTGCCGCCGCCTCTAAAGCCAATGTCCTCCGAAGCCTTTTTTGCATCAGGCAAGAGATTATCAAATCCGAGATTAATTCTTGAAAGCGCTCCTGCCATGAAAGAGCCTCTATCTTTTATAATTGTCCTCTTTGCATTTGAGTAAGGGACTTCTTCCTCAATAAAGTGAGATATATATTCATCTTCTCTGATATTCAGCCCCTTTGTGGATGAAATCATGCCTTCATTTATTGCGTATTCATCATCGCCTTTTAACGCTACAAACTCCGCATCATTTTCCAGAGCAGGGCATTTGAGTCCTGACACCATTTTCAGCGTTTCAAGAGCATCTTCATGCAGAGATTCAAGTTCCTTTGCAGCCTTCTCTATATAAGCCTTTGACGGAACCTTTGTAAAACCGCCAACAACCATCGAGACAGGATGCAATGCCCTGCCTCCGAAAAGGGCGGTAATGCTGTTTGCTGCATCCTTTAATCTCAGGAATCTTTTAATTTCCTTTTCATAATGCGGAAGCATCTCCACAACGGAATTAAGCCTGAAAAAATCCGGAAGCGCAAGGACATAAAGGTGCGCAAGATGGCTTGAGAGAATCTGGCTTAGGGCGAGTATCTTTCGTATTTTCTTAACTTCAGAAGAAGGCGTAAAACCAAACGCATTTTCCATTGCCCTTATCGCGGTTGTCATATGCGACACAGGACATATGCCGCATATCCTTGCAACTATGTCGGGAACCTCGTCAAATTTCCTTCCCACAAGAAAACCTTCAAAAAAACGCGGAGGCTCCCAGATATTAAGCCTGAGTTCCTTGAGTTTTCCGTTTTCAATCGCAAGCTTTACAGAACTCTCACCCTCAACGCGGGCTATGTAATTTATATCAATCTTCATAAACCGTCTCCACTGCTTTTCTGAACTCAATTGTATCAGCGCCAAACTCCGTAAACTTCCTTATGATGTCATCACGCGATATTCCCATTGCCTTGAATTTTTTCGCAAGCGCAGGGGCATTTGCCTGCTTCATAGGCCCGAAGCATGAATAACACGCCCTGTTCATTGAAGGGCAGAGCGCGCCGCAGCCTGCATTTGTCACAGGCCCCATGCACGGCATATTATCCGCAATCAAAATGCATATATTCCCTTTCAGCTTGCACTCAATGCAAACGCTGTGCTGAGGAAAATCAGGCTCCCTTCCTGTAAGAACAGATGTAAGAGCTTCGTATAAATCCCTCTCAGCAGGAGGGCATCCGCGTATGTAACCGTCCACTTTCACGTATGCATCCACCGCATGAGGTTTAATTGAATGTATCGGAGAAAGGTTTTTATAAACCTTTTTTTCGACCTCCAGTTCCGGCGCTGTTGCCTTTATAGCTGGGATGCCGCCGATCACCGCGCATGAGCCTATCGCAAAAAGCTTTTTGCTCTGTTCTCTTATCATCTTCAGCTCATCAACCTGCCATGCCTCTGTTATTGTGCCTTCAACAAGGGCTATGTCAAACGGCCCTTCAGGTGTGCCTTTCCGTGAAAGCAGTTTTATAAATACAAAATCAAAACTCGCAAGCACCTCATGGACATGTTTATGAACATAGGCAAAAAAATAAGAACATCCCATGCAGCATGAATACTTAAAGAATCCAAGCCTCGGCCTTTTCATAGTAACTCCAATGTCAAGTGTCATAGGGTCAGAGCGTCAAAGTGTCAAAGCACCAAAAACTCTGACACTCTGATACTTTGATACTCTGATACTTCTAAAGCACCCCATCCGGCAGCCCGCGCACTTCTTTATATGAAAATACAGGGCCGTCCTTGCACACAAATAAACCTGAATGCTGGCAGTGCCCGCACTGGGCAATTCCGCACTTCATCCTTCTTTCAAGCGATACATAAAGCGATGACTGCGACATGCCATGCATCATAAGCCCCCTGCATATAAAACGCATCATTATCTCAGGCCCGCAGATAAATGCAATTGTCCTTTCAGGTTTAATCCTTACCCTGTCAAGCAAATCGGTAACAAGTCCGATATGATGTTGCCACTTCTCAGGCCGGACAGCTTCATCAACTGCCAAATAAACCGAAATCTTAGCAGACCATTCTTTGAATTCGTCCATGAAAAGCATATTCTTTTCATTTCTTGCCCCGCATATCAGGCTCACATCGCCGAATAGTTCTCCTCTGTCCAAGATAATCTGAATAACCGGCCTGAGAGGCGCGAGCCCCACGCCTCCTGCAATCATAAGAATATCTTTCTTCTCTGCCTTCTTAACAGGCCAGCCTCTGCCGTAAGGACCCCTGAAGAAAAGCTCGTCACCTTTTTTAAAATCCTTCAAAAAATCCGTCACTCTTCCTACAGACTTTATCGTGTGCTTAAAGGAGCCGTCCTGCATAATTGCGCTCAGGGATATGGGCGCTTCGCCGACACCCGGGTAACCTATCATATTAAACTGTCCCGGTTCAGCAAGAAATGGAAACCCTGTTGAGAGAGTGTATGTCTTAACTCCCTCTGCCTCTATTTTTACATCCTCTATCCTTGCTATTAAAGGTTTAAGCTGGTTCATATCTCTGTATCTCTTCTGTTATCTCCATTAGGTCAATCCCTGTCGGACACCATGTTATGCATCTGCCGCATCCGACAGTCCCTGATACTCCGTACTGATTTGTCTGGTCTAACTTGTGCGTAACAAACTGCCTGAGCCTTGCAGCCCTCCTCTGCCTGAAATTGCCTCCGTGGACCTCTGCAAACCTTATGTCCTGACATGCATCAAAGCACCTGTATCTTGTTACTGTCTTAAGATCCATGCTCATCTCATCTCTAATGTCATAGCAAAAACATGTCGGGCATACCATGACGCAGTTTCCGCATGAAAGGCATTTCTCTTCCGCTGTCCGCTGCCACACAGGGTGCCCTGTATTTTCGGCAAAAATATTATCAAGCCCTGAAATATCTACAGTTTTCTTAAATTTCCACTTTATTGATTTTTCCTTTTCTGCTTTAAGCCTTAACTCAGCATTGCCTGCGCCTCTGCCTCTAAGCCCGAACAGCTCTTCTACCCTCCTGCTTTTTATTTCCACAAGATATTCGTTCTCAAAAGCGGTAAGGAGCATATCATAGCCTGACGCAGCGTGAAGAAACGGCCCTGTGCCGACTGATGAGCAGAAACAGTTTTCTGAAACATACGCGCAGTTTAAGGAGATGATTACGGTATTTTTGCGCCTTGCCTCGTAATGGGGGTCTTTAACCGCTCCAAGAAATGTTCTGTCAAGGTAGAGTATCGCATTCATATCGCAGGGATGCACTCCTACAATTACCTGCTTTTCTGGCATTGAGTGGATTTCGTCTACAGAGATTTTTTCGGATGAAAAAATCTCTGTCACCCTCCCCCTCGCCCCCTCCCCTTGAGGGAGGGGGATGGGGGAGGGGTTCTTTTCATTAAATGTGAATCTGAAAAGCTCTTCATTCGGTTTATAGAGAAAAAGTTTACCCGGAGAGAGCATGGTGGTTCCATATTCCATAAAAAGCTCTTCTGAAGAATCCACTTCCTTAAAAACAGCATGATTGCCTGTTTTGACAGGGCCTATAAGCTTGTAATCTTTCTTCAAAGAATCAAGCCACAGGAGAAAAGCCTTTTTGGGAATCAGACGTTTAAATTTTTGGAAAGTGCGTTCCCCAGTCATACCATTTCCAGACATCCCTTGTCAGGTCTTTATATTCGGTTTTTATATGCTCAAACAGGCGTGCATTTTCTATTGCTATGGCGCCCTGACATGCAAGGGCAGAAAGAAAATCTATCTCTGATTCGCTGAAGGTATAGGGAACAGATGTGTATACCCTGAGGACTCCTATCGCTTTTCCTCTGACAATAAGCGGCAGAGAAAGAAGCGCCAGTATCCCCTCCTTGATTATCTCATCAGGATACTGGAGTCTTTTATCTTTTCTGATGTCATGGATAGATATAATCCTGCACTTCAGGCATTCCATGTCTAAAGGACTTTCTGCTACTTTAACAGGGCCCTTTTCCAAATAAGCCCTGCTCAGGCCGTAAGCCGCCATTGCCTCAAGTGTGCCTTTTTCCTCATTCAGAAGCCTGATAGACGAACCCCTCAGTCCTAATGTTTTCGCAGTGCTTTCCACTATCATCTGGAGAACCTCATCAAGTGAAAGGGTTGAACTTATTGTCTGTGCTATTTTTATCAGGGCACGCATTTCATCCCATATCCTCGCCCTATCCGCAAGTATGCCTCCCAGAAATGCAAGCCCCTTAAGCCTCGCTACCTCTGCTGCAGAGAAATCATGCGGCTCTGCCGTATATACCCTTACAACGCCGATGGCCTTTTTCTCTGCCATAAGCGGAACGCTGAGCACCGATTTGATACCCTCTCTCTTAGCCTCTTCAAGATAGAGCACATGAGGTTCTTTCAATATATTCTTTGTCTTTACAGCCTTCCCCCTAAGAACCTTCTGGTCAACAGGGTGTTTTTTCAGGATAACGGGGCCCTTTTTCAGATACTTCCTGCTCATGCCGTATGCAGCCACAATCTCAAGTGTCTGGTCCTTTTCATCAAGCAGCCTGATTGTAGAGCCTTTAACATCCATTATTCCCGTGATATTTTTTGCGAGGATATTCAGAGTGGCATTAAGGCCGCGCGCCTTGGCAAGCTCGCCGCAGAGAGCGCACATATTGTCTTGTTGTCTCTTCATAAAATAACCCTATCAAACAAAAGAAGGGTTGTCAAGAATCTGTATAAGTTCCATACAAATGCGACATACCTCCTTTTTTGATGAGATAGTCAACA
>JASEHP010000083.1 GCA_030018605.1 Thermodesulfovibrionales bacterium | reverse complement strand
ATACACCCTTATCTTTTTTACCGCAAGATTTTACACAGAAGATTTTACGCTACCGCTTAAAACCAAGGAAGTTTTTTAAAATCGGTTTATAAGTTTTCCTGATTTGTGAGGTATAATAGTAAAAATGTTCTCTGAACCGCTCATCCGCCTTAAAGAAAAAAACCTCATGCGTGAGATTAAAAACCGCAATTCTCCACAGGGTTCAAGGATATCAATAGACAGGAAAAACTACATAAACTTCTCGTCAAACGACTATCTCGGACTTGCAAACCACCCTTACGTGCTTGAATCTGCGCAAAAGGCTATTAAAGAATTCGGCTTCGGCTCAGGCGCATCAAGGCTTCTCTGCGGCGGAAGCATCCTTCACGCTGAACTTGAAAAAAAGACGGCAAAATTCAAAGGAACAGAATCAGCGCTGATTTTCAATTCGGGCTATTCGGCAAACACAGGGGTAATCCCAGCAATTGCTGATAAAGGGAGCGTGATATTCAGCGATGAACTTAACCATGCAAGCATAATTGACGGCTGCAGATTAAGCAAGGCAAGAGTAGTTGTCTATAAACATAAAAATACATACCAGCTTGAGAGACTTATCAGAAAAACAAAGGCAAGGCAAAAGATTGTTGTCACAGATTCCGTTTTCAGCATGGATGGCGACATCGCTCCGTTAAAAGATATTTATGAACTTTGTAGTTCTCTTAACTCCAAACTCCTAACTCCTAACTCTATACTTTTATACATAGACGACGCTCACGCCACAGGAGTTCTCGGAAACGGGAAGGGCAGTCTTGCACATTTCGGCATAAAACCCGAACCGTGGATAATACAGATGGGGACTTTTTCAAAGGCATTGGGTTCATTCGGAGCATTCGCTGCCGGCAGCAAGGATGCAATAGCATGGATTATGAATAATGCCAGAAGCTTCATCTTTTCTACTGCCCCGCCTTCATGCGTTATTGCCGCATCAATTGCCGCACTGGAATTAATAATAAAAGACACATCGCTGATAAAGAAACTCTGGTTAAACAGAGGAAAAACAGTTAAGGAATTAACAAGTCTTGGATATGACATCATGGGAAGCGAAACACCGATTATATCTATAAAAACAGGTGATGTTAAGAGGACATTAAAAATATCCCGTCATCTTCTCAACAAAGGCATCTTTGCGCCAGCGATAAGACCTCCTACTGTAAAAGAACCGAGGATAAGAATAACAGTGACCGCCGCTCATACTGCTGAAAACATTGAAAGACTGATAAAAGCCTTAGGCAGTGTCAAACCTTAGAGCAGTAGACCAGTAGTGCAGCAGCACAGCTGTTTTTCAGTGATTTCTTTTGTGCCGGGCTATGGCGCTACTGCACTTCTGCTCTGTTGTTCCAAAGTGTGATATGCTTATAATATGCCTGAACTCAGATTAAACCTTATAACAAGAGAGTGGGTAATAATCGCCACCGAGCGGGCAAAACGGCCTGATGAATTCCGCCAGAAAAGAGACAGGAAATATCTGCCTGAACATGACAAAAACTGCCCTTTCTGCCCCGGCAATGAAGACAAAACCCCCGGAAAAATAATGAAGGTGTCCTCTGATGGGAGATGGAAGATAAGGGTAACGCCTAATAAGTTTTCCGCGCTGAACATTGAAGGGGAAAGAAAGAGGATAAATGACGGATTAAAACATCTGGTCACCGGCATCGGAAGGCATGAAGTAATAATAGAGTCAAGTCTTCACAATACGCCGGCAGCTCTCATGCCTATAGAGGATGTAGCTGATATTTTAAGGGTTTATAAAAACCGTTTTCTTGACATCTATAATGACCCCAGAACAGAGCATGTAATAATCTTTAAAAATAAAGGCGAGAAGGCAGGCACATCAATAGAACATGCCCATTCACAGATCGTAGGCACACCTGTAACGCCGATGCAGGTAAGGGATAGGATAGATGAGACAACAAGATATTTTGACAATACAGGAGAGTGCCTGATGTGCGCTACTGTGAAATCAGAACTTGCAGAAGGCAGGCGGATAATATTGGACACAAAGCATTTTGCGACGTTCATCCCATATGCGGCGCTGTCTCCGTTTCACACATGGATATTCCCCAAAAAGCATAATGCATCTTTCGGAGACATAAGCGATGAGGAAACAGCTGACCTTGCATATAACCTGAAAACAGTTCTCTCCAAGATTTATCACGGATTGGACAACCCGGACTATAACTATGTCATACGCTCTGAAAGCCCGAAGGAAAGCGGCTCCGAATTCTTCCACTGGTATCTTAGCATTGTGCCGAGAGTGATCCGGACAGCGGGATTTGAACTCGGCTCAGGCATGTATATCAATACAGCAGTTCCGGAAGATAGTGCGGAGTTTTTGAGAAAGGTTAAAACTAATTAGCAATATCTGCCTTTCTTTTGCTACACAAATCTGCCAAGAATATCATAAACCGTCTTTACCGCAGGCGAATCATCAGGCAGTTCCACAATAGCTTTACCCTGAAGGTCGGATTGAAAGACATTATTGTCCTGAGGAACAACACCGGCAACTTCAAGTCCGAAAGACCCTGCAAGCTTTTTGAGTTCATCGCCTTCGCCTCCTGTTACGCGGTTGATTATCAACATATGCTTATCAACAGCAAGGTCAAGCTCTTTCACCAAATCTGCAATTCTCTTTGCCGTCTTAATGCCCCTCACAGTAGGATCGCTGATTATTAAAAGCAGGTCAACCTTATGTGTTGTCCTCCTGCTCAGATGCTCCATTCCGGCCTCATTGTCTATCACAACGTAAGAATATGTTTCCGAAAGCCTATCAGTGTATTTCCTGATTATGTTATTTGCTGCGCAGTAGCAGCCGGGACCTTCAGGCCTTCCCATTACCATCAAATCAAAACCCTTTGCCTCTATGACTGACTGCTGAACCTGGTAGTCAAAGAGCTGTTCCATTGACATGCCGCCGGGCCTTTCTGTTCCGCCCCTTATTGTCTGGAGCGATTCCTCTCTCAGATGCCCGATTGTTGCATGGACATCAATGCCCAATGCCTCGTTCAGGCAGGAATTGCTGTCAGCATCAACAGCAAGCACGGCCTTTTTCTTTTTTTCAACGAGGTACTTGACAGTGAGCGCAGATATACTCGTCTTGCCTGTCCCGCCTTTTCCCGCAACTGCAATCACAAACGCCATTCAAAACCCTCCGTAACGTTCTTTATATATACTTTAGCACATACAGGCTTTGCCTATGCTACGGTTTTGCCCTCACCACACACTGAAAAGCCTTTCTATATTTTCCATCTCTCCAGCAAAGGTTTTTGTCTTTGAAAACCTGAAATCTCTGTATGTTTTAACTTCAAGCCTGCCATTCTTTTCCGTTATCTTAACTGCGCCGTTCATGTCTGTGCGGTATATTTTTGCGCCCTCAAGCATTTCAAGCGTCTCCTGATGCGGATGTCCGAAGGAATTATCCCTTCCCACGCTTATCACTGCGATTTCCGGAGACACAGCATCATAGAAAGGTTTATACACTGATGTCCTTCCGCCATGATGAGGGACTTTAACAACATCACTCTTAAGCCATTTGCCAAGATGGATTATATCCTCTTGTGCTTCCTCTTCAATATCTCCTGTAAACAGAAACGATTTATTTTTGCCATCTATTCTGAGAACAAGCGAGCTGTTGTTATCCTCGCTGTGTCCGCCTCCATGCAATGTATAAAACTCTTTATACGGGTGAAGAGCGTATATCCTGAAGTCTTTTCCTTGTCGATCCGACTCGCTGCCGACAATCACATCGCCTCTTTCAAGAATCCTGCGAACTATGCCAGTGCTGTTTGCTTCCGGATAAATAATACGTCCGCTGTCCCACATCTCCTTAACCTTAAACCGTGCATTGAGATAATCTGCTCCTCCAGCATGATCGGAATCCGCATGTGAAAGAACAAGGGCGTCTATCTTTTCCCTGCCGAGGTACTTCAAAAATGCAGAAATTTCGCGGCCGCTTCTTCCTGTATCCATCACAACAACTTTTTTATCAGGGAGCTCAACAACTGCTCCGTCTCCCTGCCCGACATCGAGATAAGTAATTTCCATTTCGACGCCCCTTAAAAAGATATGCGCTGACAAATAGATTATCATCAGGAGAGAAGTAATTACAGGAAACAGTTTCTTCCTGCTTACGAAAAAGTAAAAAACAAATCCCGCATAAAAAATAATAACTGCAAACAAGGGAAATGCAGGAATCTTTATATCTGAAAACGGAATTCCTGCCATGAATCTCACAAGATAAACAGTAATATCAGTTATTATCGTCACCAGAGAGCCGAACATATAATGCCCGGTAAAAAGAAATATAAAAGACGATAATAGCGATAGAGGCAAGAGCACAAAACCTATCAGCGGCGTGATTAAGAGATTTGACAGCGGGGATATAACCGAAAAATAATGAAAGTGATACGCAACCAGAGGCGCTGTTCCCAGAGAGGCTGCAAGCGTAAGCAGAATAGAAGCCCGAAGAGCAGCGCTGCAGTAGCGCAGTAGCGCAGTAGTTTTTGAGATTTGTTGTTCTGCTGCTCTGCTGTTCTGTTGCTCCTCTGCCCTGCCTATCTCCGTTGAAAACCCGATAAAAAGCACTGCAAGGAATGAAAGCTGAAAAGAAAGGCTGAACAGAGCCTCAGGATTCCACAGGACAATCACAAAGGCGGCGAACAAGAGAGAGTTAAGCCAGAATCTTTTCCTGCCTATCAAAAGACCGATGAGAAACAGTCCTACCATTATAAAAGACCTCACGGCCGGAATGCTCCATCCTGAGAGGGCAAGGTATGCAAGCATGAACGGAAGGCTCAGAGCCGCTGCCCCCTGAGACGGCGTGACATATAGCGTAATTCTCTGGAGCAAACTGTACGGCAAAAATTTTATTACAAACCTGAATAAACCGAACAGAAGAACAGAGAAGATTCCGAAATGCGTGCCTGAGATGCTCAAGACATGAGCAAGCCCTGTTGAGTTAAATGCCTCTCTCAAGCCGTCACTCATGTTGCCTCTATGGCCTGTGGTTATGGCAGAGACAAGAGCGCCAGAATCATCACTGAAATTTTCCACTATATGCCTGTTTAGTTTTGCCCTCATATCTTCAAACACTGTCCATACACTTTGTCTGCCGCCCCCTAAGTTTTTGACTTCAATTAGGGTTGCATAGAGATTGTTGTTTTCGGTCATCCCGGGATTAAACTTTCTGTTGTCTCTGCCTATCTTAACCGCTATCTCATACCCCGAGTTGCTCGGGACTTCAAACTCCGTATCTGAAAAAACAAAAATATCCTTCTCCTCAATCTCTTTTAATGCCTTCCCTGTTTTCTCATCTGCTGCCGAGCTTACATGAAACTCCTGAATAAATTTTCCTGTAGATGCCGCGACTGCATCTGAACTGAACTCCCCTGATACGATTATTTCTTTCCCCCTGATATCGGAGAAATTAGTCTCAGGCACATACCTGAGGAAAGCGTATAAAACTCCTAAGACAAGAACAGGGATGAGCAGATGCCTTTTCTTAAAAATCAGACTGGCAAGATACAGAAGGAATATGGCGCCGCTTGTGAAGGGAAAATACTGAAATGAATAAAACAGAATGACGACGGCAAGAAATGAGATAAAAAACGTCATTCTTAATCCATATTACTTACAAATATTCTCTCACAACTTTTGCGACTTCACTACCGACTCTTTCTATCAACCGCTTCTGTTTGCCTTCAACCATCACCCTTATCTTCGGCTCCGTGCCTGACGGCCTTACAAGTATTCTGCCATTGCCGGCGAGTCTTTCCTCAGCCTTCCTGATTACTGCGTCTATCTCAGGGATTGACTTAAAGTCTTTTCTCTTTTCTGTCTCAATATTTATGAGAATCTGGGGATACAGCGTTATATCAGATACAAGTTTGGAGAAAGGCTTGCCTCTTTTCCTCATCAGATAAAGAACATGAAGAGCTGTTATAGGCCCGTCTCCTGTTGTATTGTAATCTGAAAATATTATATGGCCTGACTGCTCTCCGCCAAAATTATATCCGCCTGCGCGCATCTTCTCAGCGACAAATCTGTCTCCAACCTTTGTCCTTATAAACTTGATTCCGTTTTTTTCGAGATAGCGCTCAAGCCCAAGGTTGCTCATAACCGTGGAGACAACTGTATTGCCTTTAAGCCTTCCTTCCCTTTTAAACTCGCGCGCACATATCCCTACAATCTGATCTCCGTTGACGATTCTGCCTTTTTCATCGCAGAAGACTGTCCTGTCGGCATCGCCGTCATGGGCAATGCCTGCATGAGCCCTGTGCTGCCTGACTGCCTTCTGAAGCATTTCAGGATAGAGCGCCCCGCAGCCGTCATTAATATTGCTGCCGTCGGGCTTGTCATTTATCACTATGACTTCGGCTCCGAGTTCGCGCAGAACCCACGGCGTTGTCTTATACGCGGCGCCGTTTGCGCAGTCGACAACAACTCTTATCCCTTCAAGTGTCACGCCTTTGGGAACAGTTGATTTTATATATTCAATATACCTGCCTGTTGCATCATCAAGCCTGTATGCCTTTCCTATATCAGAACCGGAAGGCCTTTTTGTGCCGAGCCCGTCATCCACAACAAGCTTTTCTATGCTGTTTTCGATTTCATCGGGAAGTTTGAACCCGTCGGATGAAAAAAACTTTATTCCGTTATCCTCGTAAGGATTATGCGATGCTGATATAACAATCCCGGCGTCAAGCCTCAACGCCCTTGTAAGAAATGCCACTCCGGGAGTCGGTATAGGCCCGACAAGCGTTACGTTCATCCCCATTGAGCAAATTCCTGAGGTAAGGGCGCTTTCTATCATATACCCTGAAAGCCTTGTGTCCTTTCCTATCAGAACCATATTCCGGCCGTGCTTTTTCCTCAGAACCTTAGCCGCTGCCATTCCGATCCTGAGCACATTTTCAGGGGTCATCGGATGCTTATTCACCCTGCCTCTTACGCCGTCTGTACCAAATAATTTCATATAAAAGCTCCGTCTTCGTGTCAGTTTTTAGTGTCAGTTGTCAGTTCCAATTACTGACACTAATCACTTACACTGTCACTTATTTTTATCTATCCCCATTGCCCTGAGAATCGGCATCATAGGACACCAGTT